>NZ_VOQX01000150.1:0-6970 GCF_016643525.1 Pantoea sp. Morm
TTCAACTTAGGTTGATTTTCCATGAAATTTCCTGATTACAACGGGTTTGCCGACCAGAGCAGGCATGAACAGGCGACATTATAATGACAACATCGCCAAATGCTATGTGATCCAGTCGATTAGCTGCGCGTCAGCTGAAGAAATTTTTCAATGTCGCTGTTCGCCAGCACTGCACAAAGCCCGTCGGTAAGGGCTACCAGCCCCGCTTCATCCTCGCTATCGAAGCGAGAATAAACCGTACTGTCGATGTCGAGAACACCGACCATCGTGCCATTCACTTTCAGAGGAATCACGATTTCCGCATTACTGGCGGCGTCGCAGGCAATGTGCCCCGGGAAAGCGTGCACATCTTCAACCCGCTGCACACTATCCTCCGCAACCGCGGTGCCACATACGCCTTTACCCATCGGAATGCGGACGCAGGCGATTTTGCCCTGGAACGGACCCAGCACCAGCGTCTCCGGCTCGGTCAGCAGATAGAAGCCTGCCCAGTTAACTCCTTCCAGGCGTTCAAACAGCAGCGCACTGCAGTTGCCCAGCGCCGCCAGGAAAGAAGTTTCGCCCGCTAACAGTGCGCGGACATCGCGATTTAAATCCTCGTAAAAGGCTTTTTTGTTCATTGTTTAACCATAACTCATCACTGGCGTGACCTTGTTGTCACTCAGTTGTTAAAATAAGCACTAATAATCCAACCCCACAAGGTGAATCATTGTGTTAGTTACTATACCCTTAGCACGCTATGCTTGAGACTATTCTCGTACCATAGATTGATGCAGACAGACGTGCTCTGCTCCGCATGCCGGTAACTGTAACGAACAATGGGCCCCTTGCGTCATTTATGAAAATTCACGCCATCAGCCAGACGTTGCCCCACGCACGTTATCAGCGTTGCCCGCAATGCGATACCCTTTTTTCCTTACCGGATGTGAAATCGCATCAGTCGGCTTATTGCCCGCGCTGTCATGCCCGTATTCAGAACGGTCGCGACTGGTCAATGACGCGGCTTACCGCCATGGCCGTCACGATGGTCGTACTGATGCCGTTCGCCTTCAGCCTGCCGCTGGTGGATATCCGCCTGCTTGGCATGCGCATCAACGCCAGCCTGCTGGAGGGCGTGCTGCAGATGGCGCAACAGGGCAACGTATTGACGGCCGCCATGGTGGCGTTTTGCACGATTGGCGCGCCGGTGACGCTGGTGGCTGGCATTTGCTATTTGTGGATTGGCCACGCGCTCGGCATGAACCTGCGCCCGGTCCTGCTGATGCTGGAGAAGCTCAAAGAGTGGGTCATGCTGGATATCTATCTGGTCGGCGTGGCGGTGGCATCGATTAAGGTGCAGGATTATGCCGCGCTGGAAGTCGGCTACGGGCTGGTCGCCTATATCGCGCTGACCATCATGAGCCTGCTGACGCTGATTCATCTCAACGTGGAGGAGCTGTGGGAACATTATTACCCGCAGTCGGTGCCGCACGAACCGCCCGAGCGGTGGCAGGTTTGCCTGAACTGCCACCATACCGGTATGCCCGATGAACGCGGACGCTGCACGCGCTGCCATACGCCGCTCGATTTTCGCCGCCGCCACAGCCTGCAAAAATCCTGGGCGGCGCTGATCGCCTCGATTGTGCTGCTGATCCCGGCTAACCTGCTGCCGATTTCGGTGGTGTATGTCAACGGTGCGCGGCGCGAAGACACCATTTTCTCCGGGATTCTTGGCCTCGCCTCCGGTAACGTGCCGGTGGCGGCAGTGGTGTTTATCGCCAGTATTCTGGTGCCGTTTACCAAGGTGTTAGTGATGCTGACGCTGTTGCTTAGCATCCATTTTAAGTGTGAACAGGGTTTGAAAACCCGCATCCGTCTGCTGCGTGCCGTCACCTGGGTGGGCCGCTGGTCGATGCTGGATCTGTTCGTCATTGCTTTAACCATGTCGCTGGTCAATCGTGACCAGCTGCTGGCTTTTACCATGGGACCTGCCGCCTTCTACTTTGGCGCGGCAGTCATCCTGACCATTATGGCCGTTGAGTGGCTCGATAGCCGCCTGATCTGGGATGCACATGCAACAGGAAACGCCGACTACACCGACTAGCGCTAATCTGCGTAATAAACGCAAGATTTCGCCGTTCTGGCTTTTGCCCATTATCGCCCTGCTGATTGCCGGCTGGCTGTTATGGACCAATTATCAGGAGCGCGGCACCACCATCACCATCAACTTCCAGACCGCGGACGGCATCGTGCCGGGCCGCACGCCGATTCGCTATCAGGGCGTGGAAGTGGGCACCGTGCAGGGCATTGTGCTGAGCGATGACTACCGCAGCATTAAGATCAAAGCCAGCATCAAGAGCGACATGCGCGATGCGCTACGGGAGAACACCCAGTTCTGGCTGGTGACGCCAAAAGCCTCGCTGGCGGGCGTCTCCGGGCTGGATGCGCTGGTGGGCGGTAACTACATCGGCATGAT
Source organism: Pantoea sp. Morm (assembly GCF_016643525.1). Lineage (NCBI taxonomy): Bacteria > Pseudomonadati > Pseudomonadota > Gammaproteobacteria > Enterobacterales > Erwiniaceae > Pantoea > Pantoea sp. Morm. Next base: position 2,456 of record NZ_VOQX01000150.1, read on the forward strand.
GCCCGGCGACGGCAAAGAGCGCGATCACTTCACCGCGCTGGACACCCAGCCAAAATACCGGGTAAACACCGGCGAACTGCTGATTCACCTGCACGCGCCCGATCTCGGCTCGCTCAACACCGGTTCGCTGGTCTATTACCGTAAAATTCCGGTTGGCCGCGTCTATGACTACAGCATCAACGGTAATACTGATGGCGTGACCATCGATGTGCTGATTGAGCGGCGCTTTACCAACCTGGTAAAAAAACAGAGCCGCTTCTGGAATGTGTCGGGCGTTGACGCCGATGTCAGCCTGAGCGGCGCCAAAGTGAAGCTGGAGAGCCTGGCCGCGCTGGTGAATGGCGCGATTGCCTTTGACTCGCCGGACAGCGGCGAACAGGCCAACAGCGATCAAAACTATCAGCTCTATTCGGATCTGGCACACAGCCAGCGCGGCGTGCTGATTTCGCTCGATCTGCCCAACGGCGACAACCTGAAAGCCGACAGCACACCGCTGATGTATCAGGGGCTGGAAGTGGGCACTCTGACCAAACTGACGCTGCTGCCGGGCGGTAAAGTGTCCGGCGAGCTGACGATCGATCCCTCCGTTACCGGCCTGATGCGCAGCGGCACGCGGATTGAGATGCGCGCACCGAAACTCAGCCTGACCGACACCAGCCTGAGCAGCCTGCTGACCGGCAATACGCTGGAACTGGTCCCGGGCGAAGGTGAGCCGCAGGATCACTTCAGCGTGCTGCCGGCCAGCGAAACGCTGCTGCAGAAGCCGGATGTGCTCACCGTTCAGCTCAGCGCGCCGGAAACCTACGGTATCGACGCCGGACAGCCGGTAATGCTGTATGGCGTGAAGATCGGCCAGGTTATTTCGCGCCGGCTGGATGAAAACGGCATCAGCTTTGTGGCGGCCATCAATCCGGAGCACCGCCAGCTGGTACACGCCGACAGTAAGTTCATCGTTAACAGCCGTCTCGACGTTAAATTTGGCCTCGACGGCATGCAGGTGCTGGGCGCCAGCGCGCGCGAATGGGTCGACGGCGGTATCCGGCTGGTGCCGGGTGCGAAAGGTCAGCCGTCCAGCCGCTATCCGCTGTACGCCGACTCAGAGCGCGCGGCGGAAGGCATTACCGGCGATCAGCCGCCGACCACGCTCAAACTGACCGCCAACAGCCTGCCGGATGTACAGGCCGGCTCGGTGGTGCTGTACCGCAAGTTCCAGGTCGGTGAAGTGGTGGATGTGGTGCCGCGCGCCGATGCGTTTGAGATTTCGGTCCATATCCAGCCGCAGTATCGCAAGCTGCTCACCAGCGAAAGCGTGTTCTGGGCCGAAGGCGGTGCCAAAGTCCAGCTCAACGGCAGCGGTCTGACCGTGCAGGCTTCACCGCTGAACCGCGCGCTGAAAGGCGCAATCAGCTTTGATAACCTGACGGGCGCGCAGGCGGCGAAAGGCGTTAAGCGCGTACTCTATCCGTCAGAAACCGCCGCGCGTGCGGTCGGCAGCCAGATTACCCTGCACACCTTTGATGCCAGCAAACTGTCGGCCGGCATGCCAATCCGCTACCTCGGCATCAACGTCGGTCAGGTGGAGTCGCTGGCGCTGAGCCAGGATAACAACCAGGTGGTGGCGAAAGCGGTGCTCTATCCGGAGTATGTGCAGGACTTCGCGCGCATCGGCAGCCGCTTCTCTGTTGTCTCGCCGGAGATTTCGCCCGCCGGCGTCAATCACCTGGAAACGCTGCTGCAGCCGTATGTGAACGTGGACCCGGGCAAAGGCGCGCTGGCGCGCAGCTTTGAGCTGCAGGAGAGCACCATTACCGACTCGCGTTACCTCAACGGGCTGAACATCTATGTGGATACCACCGAAGCCGGATCGCTGTCGATTGGCACGCCGGTGCTGTTCCGCGGTGTAGAAGTCGGCACGGTAACCGGCACTTCGCTGGGTAACATGGCCGACCGCGTGCAAATCGCGCTGCGCATCAGCAAGAAGTATCAGCATCTGGTGCGTAACAACTCGGTGTTCTGGCTGGCCTCCGGTTATAACCTCGACTTTGGTCTGATTGGCGGCGTGGTGAAAACCGGCACCTTCCAGCAGTTCATTCGCGGCGGCATCCAGTTTGCCACACCACCAACGGTGCCGCTGGCGCCGCAGGCCGGTGCCGACAAGCACTTCCTGCTGCAGGATGAAGCGCCAAAAGAGTGGCGCAACTGGGGCACGGCGATTCCATCGCCAAACTGAGACAACGGGCAGCCTGCGGGCTGCCCGACTTATTTGCGTCAGGGATATTGCGCACGGCTGTACCTGAGCCGGGCTCAGCGTTACACTTCGCCCTCACTTTGTTAGTCCGGTAGATATCCGTGTCCGATCGTTTTCCTGAAGATTTTCTCGCGCTGATGCGCGCCAGCCTGGCCGACGAGGCCGAACTCGAACGCTTTCTCGCCATCAGTCAGCAGCCGCTGCGCCGCAGTCTGCGCGTCAATACGCTGAAAATCAGCGTGGAGGATTTTCTCACGCGCGTGGCGGGCTATGGATGGCAGCTGACGCCGATTCCGTGGTGTCGGGAAGGCTTCTGGATTGCGCGTGATGACGAATCGCTGCCGCTCGGCAGCGTCGCGGAACACCTCAGCGGTCTGTTCTATATTCAGGAAGCCAGCTCAATGCTGCCGGTCAGCGCGCTGTTTGACGCCGCGCCGGATGCCCGCCAGGTGATGGACGTGGCCGCTGCGCCGGGCTCTAAAACCACGCAGATGGCCGCGCTGATGCGCAATCAGGGCGCGATCCTCGCCAATGAATACTCCGCCAGCCGGGTGAAAGTGCTGCATGCCAATATCAGCCGCTGCGGCGTCAGCAATGTGGCGCTGACCCATTTTGACGGGCGCGTCTTTGGTGCCGCACTGCCGGAACAGTTCGATGCCATACTGCTGGATGCGCCCTGCTCCGGCGAGGGTGTGGTGCGCAAAGATGCTGACGCGCTGCGCAACTGGACGCTGGCCAGCACCGAGGCCATCGCCGCCACCCAGCGCGATTTAATTGACAGCGCTTTTCACGCGCTGCAACCGGGCGGCACGCTGATTTACTCGACCTGTACGCTTAATACTATCGAAAACCAGCAGGTGATTGCCTGGCTGCAGCAGCGCTATCCGCAGGCGCTGGAAATTGTGCCGCTCAACGATTTGTTCGCTGGCGCCGAACGCGCGCTGACGCCGGAAGGCTTCCTGCACGTGTTTCCGCATATCTTCGACAGCGAAGGCTTTTTCGTCGCGCGGCTGCGCAAAACTGCCAGCGTGCCGCCATTACCGGCGCCGACCTACAAACTCGGCAAGCTGCCCTTCTCGCCCGCCAGCCGCAAGCTGGTAGCGGAGGTGGCGCAGGCCGCGCACAAGGTGGGACTGCACTGGGATGAGAGCCTGACGCTGTGGCAGCGCGACAAAGAGCTGTGGCTGTTCCCGGCGGCGCTGGAGAGCTGGCTCAGCAAAGTGCGTTTCTCGCGTATCGGTCTCAAACTGGCGGAAACCTTCCCGAAAGGCTTTCGCTGGCAGCATGAAGCGGTGGTGGCGCTGGCGCAACCGGACAGCGCGCTGGCGTTCGAACTGGACGAAGCGCAGGCGGAAAGCTGGTATCGCGGTCAGGATATTCATCCCGACACGCCGCCCGCGCGTGATGAAGTGATTGTCACCTACCAGCAGCAGCCGCTGGGCCTGGCGAAACGCGTTGGAAGCCGCATCAAAAACAGCTATCCGCGTGAACTGGTGCGCGACGGGCGGCTGTTCCGCTAACACGCATTACTGCAACTGCACCAGCGTCAGGCGGTTGCCAAATACCGCGCCGGTATCAATGTAATGCTGATTCGCGGCGTTAAGCGGCTGCTCCAGCGGCGTATGGCCAAAGTAGAACGCACTGGCACCGGCGATCGGCTGCGAGCGGCCGCGCTGATGGCGAGCGAGCCGGTCGCGGCTCCAGACGACCTGATGCCAGTCGACATCCTGTCCCAGTGCGTAGGCACTGGCAGGATAGTCAGCATGAGCAATGACGATGACGCGCTCCTCGAATTGCAGATGTAATATCAGCGGCAGTTCGGCACAGCGCTTCAGCGCATGACGCGCGGCAATCAGCCGCGCACCGCTCAGCTGCCAGAACCAGTCCCCGCCGTTCATCATCCACAGCATCGGATCGTCGCCCTGCAGCGCATCGAGCGCCATCTGCTCGTGATTACCGCGCACGCAGCGGAACCACGGCTCTTCCAGCAGTTGCAGACAGCCAAGGCTGTCCGGCCCGCGGTCGATTAAATCCCCGACCGATAGCAGCAGATCCTGTTGCCGATCAAAGCCCTGCCGCAGCAGCTGCGCATCAAGCTTCGCGCGGCAGCCGTGCAAATCACCGACCACCCAAATATTGCGCCAGTTATTTGCACGCAGCGTCTGATAAAACATGTAATCTGCCCCGGTTGACTGGAAGTTTAGTAAACCCGGCATAAAGTATAGTCCGGTGAGGGGTAGCCGCGGAGGCATCAGCGTGAGCAGTCG
>NZ_VOQX01000151.1:0-6852 GCF_016643525.1 Pantoea sp. Morm
TTTGCCTGGCGGCAACAGCGCGGTGGTCCCACCTGACCCCATGCCGAACTCAGAAGTGAAACGCCGTAGCGCCGATGGTAGTGTGGGGCCTCCCCATGCGAGAGTAGGGAACTGCCAGGCATCAAATAAGTAAAGAAGCCCCGGACGAGAGTCCGGGGCTTTTTTACGTCCGTACTCCGGCAAATTTCCCGCTAAAAACCCCTCCATAACGACTTATTTAATCCTGAAAAAATTCTAACGCGCTTTTATTCCGACCTTATTGCTGCTGCTCACCGCGCGGCGCTCGCGGCCATTGCCGCTCAATGCTGAAACATTTTCATAAACCGCATGAAGACTCGACATCCAGCGGCAGCCAGGCTAATCTCGGGCATCTGGATGTCTAAACGTTTATATGGTTATCAGAAAGAGGTCAGCAGGTTATGCCAATCAGGATCCCCGACGAATTACCGGCAGTGAATTTTTTGCGTAATGAGAATGTCTTTGTCATGACCTCATCGCGCGCCAGTGTTCAGGAGATTCGTCCGCTTAAAGTCTTGATCCTTAACCTGATGCCAAAAAAAATAGAAACGGAAAATCAGTTTCTGCGCCTGCTCTCTAACTCGCCACTGCAGATCGATGTCCAGCTGTTACGCATCGACAGCCGCGAGTCGCGTAACACGCCCAGCGAGCATCTGAACAACTTCTACTGCAACTTCGACGATATCGCTAACGATAACTTTGATGGCCTGATTGTTACCGGTGCGCCGCTGGGGCTGGTTGATTTTAATGATGTTGCCTACTGGCCGCAGATTCAACGCGTGCTGCACTGGGCGAAAGAGCACGTCACTTCTACTCTGTTCGTCTGCTGGGCAGTGCAGGCGGCGCTTAACATCCTGTATGGCATTCCGAAGCAGACGCGCCAGAACAAACTGTCTGGTGTTTTTGAGCATCAGATTCTTCATCCGCACGCGCTGCTGACGCGCGGATTTGATGACAACTTCCTGGCACCGCATTCACGCTATGCTGATTTCCCCAGCCAGCTGATCCGCGACTACACCGATCTTGAGCTGTTTGCCGAATCGGAAAGCACCGGTGCCTATCTGATGGCGAGTAAAGACAAACGCCTGGCCTTTGTTACCGGCCATCCGGAATATGACGCTCTTACGCTGTCGGGTGAGTACCATCGGGACTACGAGGCCGGCCTGCACCCTGAGGTGCCGTTCAACTACTTCCCGCAGGACAATCCGGAATTGCCGCCGCGCGCCACATGGCGTAGCCACGGCAACCTGCTGTTCTCCAACTGGCTCAACTACTACGTCTACCAGATTACGCCATTCGATCTGCGCCACATGAATCCAACGCTCGAGTAAAACGCCTGCTAACAACGCGTTTAAACCTGCCGTGACAGCCGCGTGTTGTCGCGGCATTTTTTTGCCTTTTTTCTGCGATGGAACGTATTGCCTTTATTTCGTGAGATTAAATTACAGTTAAATCAGGCAAATAAAATCAAACAAACACTAAAATGGAAATAGTTTTTGAAATTAAAATAAAAATGATTATGCTCTGATCTTGCCGGTTAAAAAATACCCTACAGCCCGATCCTGTTGTTAGAAAAAGGATCAAACCAGGAGGCAGCCCGCATGACAGACACGGTTATCAGCCCGACACTGACCTTTAGCCAGCCCTTTACCCACGCGGAGAAGCAGCTGCTCACGCCCGAAGCCATTGATTTCCTGCACTCGCTGGTGGTGCGCTTTGCACCCGAGCGCGAGCGTCTGCTGAAAGCGCGTCAGCAACGCCAGCAGCGCTACGATCAGGGGGCGTTGCCAGATTTCGATTCGGAAACCGCTTCCATTCGGCAAAGTGACTGGCAGGTGAGGCCCATTCCTCAGCTACTGCGCGATCGCCGCGTCGAAATCACCGGTCCGCCAGATCGCAAAATGGTGATCAACGCGCTGAACGCTAACGTCAAAGTGTTCATGGCCGATTTTGAGGATTCGCTGGCACCGACCTGGCAAAAACTGCTTGATGGCCAGCTGGCGCTGCGCGATGCGGTTAACGGCACGCTGAGCTTCACCAGCGAAAACGGCAAGATCTACCAGTTACGATCCGATCCGGCGCTGCTGATGTGCCGGGTTCGCGGCTTACATCTGGATGAGAAGCATGTTGAGTGGCGCGATCGGGCCATTCCCGGTGGGTTATTCGACTTTGCGCTCTATCTGTTTCATAACGTCACCGCGCTGCTGGAGAAGGGTCACGGTCCGTGGTTCTATCTGCCGAAAACCGAGCATGCGGCGGAAGTGGCATGGTGGCGGGAAATCTTCCGCTTCAGTGAAGATCGTTTCGATCTGCCGCGCGGCACCATCAAAGCCACGGTACTGATCGAGACGCTACCCGCGGTATTCCAGATGGATGAGATCCTGTGGGAACTGCGCGATCACGTGGTTGGCCTCAACTGTGGTCGCTGGGATTACATCTTCAGCTACATCAAAACGCTGGGCCAGCATGGTGACCGCATTCTGCCGGATCGTCAGCAGATCAGCATGGACCAGCCGTTCCTCGAGGTTTATTCGCGCCTGCTGATCAAAACCTGCCACCGGCGCGGTGCGCTGGCGATGGGCGGCATGTCGGCGCTCATCCCAGCCAAAGACGCTGAACGCAACGCCTGGGTGATGCAGAAAGTGCAGGAGGACAAAGCGCGTGAAGCGGGCAACGGCCATGACGGTACCTGGGTCGCACATCCCGGTCTGGCGGATATCGCCATGGCGGAGTTTGACCGTCAGCTGGGCGATCGCCCCAATCAGCTGCACGTCAGTCGTGAACAGGATACGCCGATCACCGCCGAGCGCCTGCTGCGCCCGTGCCGTGGTCAGCGCACCGAAGCCGGGATGCGCGCCAACATCCGCGTTGCGCTGCAGTATCTGGAAGCGTGGATCAGCGGCAATGGCTGCGTGCCTATTGATGGGCTGATGGAGGATGCCGCTACCGCGGAGATTGCCCGCACCTCTATCTGGCAGTGGATTCACCACAAGCAAATCCTCAGCGATGGTCAGCTGGTGACCGCCGCGCTGTTCGAACAGTTTCTGGATGAAGAGCTGGCGGCCCTGCGCCACAGCCTGGGTGATACGCGCTTTGACGCCGGTCGCTACAAAGATGCGGCTGCACTGATGGCGCAAATCACCACCGACGAACAACTGGTTCCTTTCCTCACCCTGCCGGGCTACCGCCTGCTGCCCTGACTCTGGAGATACTGCTATGTCAAATCGTACCCAACAGATCGCTCAACTGGAAAACAGCTGGCTGGCATCACGCTGGCAGGGCATTACCCGTCCTTACAGCGCCGAAGAGGTCATTAACCTGCGCGGCTCCGTTAATCCCGCCTGCACGCTGGCGGATCGCGGCGCGAGAAAGCTGTGGGCACTGCTCAGCGGTGACGCGCGCAAAGGCTATATCAACAGCCTCGGTGCCCTGACCGGCGGACAGGCGGTGCAGCAGGCGAAAGCCGGCATTGAGGCGATTTATCTCTCCGGCTGGCAGGTGGCGGCCGATGCAAATCTGGCCGGGCAGATGTATCCGGACCAGTCGCTGTATCCGGTCAATTCGGTGCCAGACGTGGTGGAACGTATCAACCAAAGTTTTCAGCGCGCCGATCAAATCCAGTGGGCGAGCGGACTGTCGCCGGACGATGACGGCTTTATCGATTACTACCTGCCGATTGTCGCCGATGCGGAAGCCGGATTTGGTGGGGTGCTCAATGCTTTTGAGCTGATGAAAGCGATGATTCAGGCCGGTGCCGGCGCGGTGCACTTTGAAGATCAGCTGGCGGCGGTGAAGAAGTGCGGGCACATGGGCGGCAAGGTGCTGGTGCCGACGCAGGAAGCGATTCAGAAACTGGTGGCGGCGCGGCTGGCGGCCGATGTGATGGATGTGCCCACGGTGCTGATTGCACGCACCGATGCCGACGCTGCCGATCTGATTACCTCCGATTGCGACGAGCGCGATGCGCCGTTTATTTCCGGGGAACGGACCGCTGAAGGCTTCTTCCGCACCCATGCCGGTATCGAACAGGCGATAGCCCGTGGCCTGGCGTATGCGCCGTATGCCGATGTGCTGTGGTGCGAAACTTCCACGCCGGATCTGGCGCTGGCGCAGCGCTTCGCCGAGGCGATTCACGCGCAGTATCCCGGCAAGCTGCTGGCTTACAACTGCTCGCCTTCGTTTAACTGGAAGAAGAATCTCGACGATCGCACCATTGCCCGCTTCCAGCAGGCGCTGAGCGAGATGGGCTACCGCTTTCAGTTCATCACTCTGGCCGGCATTCACAGCATGTGGTTCAACATGTTCGACCTCGCACACGCTTATGCGCAGGGCGAAGGCATGCGCCACTACGTGGAAAAGGTGCAGCAGCCGGAATTTGCCGCACGCGAACGCGGCTACACCTTCTCTGCGCATCAGCAGGAAGTGGGCACCGGTTATTTTGACCGCATCACCACGGTGATTCAGGGCGGCAGCTCGTCGGTCACCGCGCTGACCGGCTCCACCGAAGCCGCACAGTTCTGATCAGCGTATTCCCGGTGCGCAGCATGGCGCACCGTTTCACTGGCTCACGCTTGCCGGAGATTGCCGATGTCACCGAGAGAATCCCTTATCGCCCACACGATTCTGCAGGGTTTTGATGCACAGTACGGCCGCTTTCTCGATATTACCGCAGGCGCGCAGCAGCGCTTTGAACAGGCGGACTGGCAGGCGGTGCAGCAGGCGATGAAAGCGCGTATCCATTTGTACGACCATCACGTCGGGCTGGTCGCCAATCAGCTGCGCATCCTCAACGAGATGGCCGACTGGGATGACGCTTTCTGGCTGCGGGTGAAAAGCCACTATGCCACGCTGCTGCCGGGCTATCCGCGTCATGAAATTGCCGAAAGCTTTTTTAATTCTGTCTATTGTCGCTTGCTGGGGCACAGCCACTTACTGCCTGAGCGGCTGTTTATCCTGCCGTCACAGCCGTACGCGCCCGCGCCGCCGGCGCAGCGACCGCTGTCGCGCCTGTACCGGCCGCAGCACAGCTGGCATGAGACGCTGCGTCAGGTATTGAATGACATTCCGTTGCGGCTGACGTGGCAGGATCAGACGCGCGACATCGGCTGGATTGTGCGTCATCTGCACGAGCAGTTCAGCGCGGCACAGCTGGCCAATGCCACACTGGACGTCGCCAGCGAGCTGTTTTATCGCAACAAAACCGCCTGGATTGTGGCGCGGCTGCAGCTGAGCGCGGGCGAGATCGTGCCGTGTCTGCTGCCGATTCAGCGCGATGACGCCGGCCGGTTGTGGATCGATACCTGCCTCACCGACAGCAATGACGCCAGCATCGTGTTTGGCTTTGCCCGTGCCTATTTCATGGTGTACGCGCCGGTGCCAGCCGCGCTGGTGGCCTGGCTGCAGCCGATTTTGCCGGGCAAAACCCTTGCCGAGCGCTATATGGCGATTGGCTGCCAGAAACACGGTAAAACCGAATGCTATCGCGAATATTTAGATTACCTGGCGCACAGTCAGGAAGCATTCACCATCGCACCCGGCGTGCGCGGTATGGTGATGCTGGTATTTACGCTGCCCGGTTTTGATCGGGTATTTAAGGTGATTAAAGATCGCTTCGCGCCGCAAAAAGAGGTGACGGATGCGCAGGTGCGCGCCTGTTACCGGCTGGTCAAAGAGCATGACCGCGTCGGGCGCATGGCTGACACCCAGGAGTTTGAGCATTTCGCTATCCCGCGCGCGCGCATTCCGGCGGCGCTGATGGCGGAATTTGAGCGCGAGATTCCGGAAAAAATCGAGCTGCGCGATGACGTAGTGATCATCCGCCACTTATGGCTGGAGCGTCGCATGCAGCCGCTTAACCTGTGGCTGATGCAGGCGACGCCGGAACAGCGCCAGCACGCCATTGAGGAGTACGGTGATGCGATTTGTCAGCTGGCGGCGGCCAACATCTTCCCCGGCGATATGCTGTTTAAAAACTTCGGCATGACGCGCCATGGCCGCGTGGTGTTTTACGACTATGATGAAATCCGCCCGATGACCGAGCTGGTGTTCCGCGATGTTCCGGCGGCGCGTTACGAAGAGGATGAGCTGCAGGCCGAGCCGTGGTACAGCGTCGGGCCGGATGATGTGTTTCCGGAAACTTTCCGCTACGCGCTGTGCAGCGAACCGGCGACCGGAAAATTGCTGCAGGCGCTGCATCCGCAGTTGTTCGATCCCGGCTGGTGGCGCGCACTGCAGGCGCGGATCCGTGCCGGGCATATTGAAGAGGTGATGGCGTGGCGCGCCGGACAGCGTTTCAGCGCGCGCTACGCGTCAGTGGCCGCCTAGCGGCCGGCATAGCTCAGCGTCACCTGTTTCGCCGCGCGGATCACCAGCGCCCCGAGCTCGGTAATGCGGTCGTCGGTCATACGCGCCAGCGGGCCGGAGATGGAGATGGCGGCAAACGGTTCGCCGTGTTCATCATAAATCGGTGCCGCCACACAGCGCAGGCCGAGCGCGTGCTCTTCGTCGTCGTGCGAAAAACCCATCTTACGGATCAGCGCCAGATTCTCCTTCAGGCTATGCGGCGACATCAGGGTTTTCGGCGTGTAGTGATGTAATCCCTTCTGATGCAGCAGGGCGGTGACCTGATCATCGCTAAGGTGAGCGAGAAACGCTTTGCCGGCACCGGACGCATGCATCGGCAACTTGCCGCCAATCGGCGCTGACATGCGCATCAGCTGGGTGCACTGTACCTGGTCAATAATCACCGCCTGATAATCACTGAGATCCAGCACCGCCAGATTCACGGTTTAGCCGGCTTCTTCCATCAGCCGGCGCAGAATCGGGTGCACGATC
>NZ_VOQX01000152.1:0-6449 GCF_016643525.1 Pantoea sp. Morm
AAAGGCCACGGCGAGGCGCGCCAGCGTGGCGCCCGTCACGAAGGCCAGGATCAGCATCGCCAAAAAAAAGCAGGCCTTGCAGGTCCCAGCGGCCCGCCTCAGCAGACAGCTGGGAGATATTACCCGTCATGTGAGAGGGGAAGAAGCCAAATGCGCCGAAGGCCATGGCGTTGAGGACGCCCGCCGTGGTGGCAAGCGTGAGGGTGAGCAGGCGATCCTCACCGTGAGTACGGTGTTTTTTTCTCCTGAGAAGCATATAGTCAGATCCAGATGATAAATGGACCTTAATTATGAGTAATCACGCGCAGTTATCAATCAGGCCATTACCGCGACCACCGCCATTTTTACCACCGGGCGCACGTTTCGCATACATACCGGCCGTCCTGTCTCTTTGTTGCCTTTACGGCCTAGACAACGGGCAGGAGCACGGCCTGCATCCAGACGCTGGCGAGCCCCGTCACCAGTTTAGTGAATGGCTCAGCTCCTCAGGAGCGCCGCAGTATGCGATGCTTGGGTCAACAAGATCCCATATCATAGCGTCTCCCGTACAGAAATCGCCAGCGCAGGTCATACTGAAGCGCTCTTTAATAAGCCCCACGGGCACCCATACGTAAGGTTTTTCACGCAGAAGCTTAGGCTCGGTACTGCCACACCTCAGGAAAATGTCATGCCGGTATTCCTGCCGCCACTGCGGGTAATGACATTTTCTGAATTGTGAGCCCATTCAAGGTCGCGGGAATGTTCAACGGTGGGGATATTATAGCCCGTGCCGGATTGTTTTCTGCAAAGTGGGCAGTGACTGCGAAAGTATTTCAGAGTTCTGACATAAAGTATAAACGCCACTTCATCGCACATACAGGAGCCGCTAACTACCACTGGATTTCGCAAAAGCGTATTCCTCAATCCGTTTTCGGGCACACCGCTGTACCCGGACTGGCATGATCGTCCGCTTCCATAAGTCTGACATAAAATGTTTAGTGTCTGAGCAGTGGCGGCCGATATCCAATGAGGACTTATTTCAACTTAAGGAAGAAGATCATGGTCAGTACAGTAATCAATTACGGTATCACCGCGGACCTTTCAGTCAAACCGGAAAGAGACGGATATGATATCTCCCTGGCGGAAGAGGATGTCAGCCTGCTGAAGGCCAGTTAGGGTACTTTTACACCATCGCTGAGTCAGGAAATGATCGACAAAAACATGAATGACCTGCTCCAGTTGCATAACAGCATTATCAGTCAGAGCAGAAATCAGGTAAATGGCATCAGTAATGACGTGAATGAATACTTTCCATCGCTCCAGGCGGATTCATTCCTTGCCCGGGAAGAAATGTCCGGCCTTATTGCTGAAGCGCTGCAGTCGTATGATGGCTCAGGAAACGCCATCACGTAATCAATGGATCTGGCAGTCACGAAAGACATACTCAGTAAGCTCGTTGAGTCGTTCGTTCCGGAGGCCACTCAGGCGCAAAGCTTCAGCGAAGTTGATAAATTCATCTCCGCCAAAGTGTACGCACAGGATGATTTGCTGTGTGACATGATCAGCAGGTCGCTGGACATTGCCCGGCAGTACGGTAATCAGTCTGACCAGCAATATTTTCAGCAGCAGCTTGAGTTTATCAGCGCCGGAACACATGACACACAGTAAGAACGGGCTCAGATGATTTCAATCATAGCGAGATCTGATGACAGCACCGCGTGGCTATCAGCCCTGGCGCAGATGATAAGCAAAAAAGATGACAGTGACTTCTTCAGAGATATCAGCGCTGAGCATATTAATGACCTGAAAACCCGGGTTCATTCATTCAATGTTAAAATCAGTTAAATGCAGAGTCTGCGCAGTGATGTCCCTATTCAGTATCCGCTGAATGGCTGACCCAGCACTGGTTATGTAATCACGCGCTCTGAAATTTAAGGGTAATATCAGCCTTTGAGGTTAACATAGCTGATTAACATCCGGCTATGGAGTCAACAGGATGGGAGCCAAACGTGATTTTCTCACGGTTATACGGCCATACGAGCGCCTGACTGCAGCGGTCATCATGACTCTCGCGCTGCTGTGTGCGGGCGTCATGGCCGTATTGAGTCACTTCAGCAAAACGGAAGAGCAGGCCCGGAACGACAAAAATCAGCGGGCAAGCGACTATGTCGCCTCTCTTTACAGGGAAGCAGAAACCGTCAGCCGCGCCGCGGAGCCTTTTGAAGAAGGTGCCTGTACGAATGAAGTGCTCACGCGGCTGCGTCATATCGTGGCAGTGAATCCCCATATCCGCTCCGTAAATTTCTATCCGGAGTACGGTACGGGTTGCTCATCACTCGAAGGCCGACTGCCGGAAAGGAAAGTCTCCTATTCAGAAGGCCATGTCCCTTTTTACACGACAATGAAACAGGAGGACGGATACATTTATTACCTGGTTTATTTCAGATCGTCCGCCTCTTTAACCGGCGTAGCTGTTAATGGTTATTTTGTGCGGGACGCGCTTCGCTATATTTCCCCCGATGCTGCCTTCTATCCTCTGCAGGATTTCATGAAGCTGAGTCCTGCGGGTTATGCCTGGAAAAGTTCACAATATCCCTTTGTTCTGGTTTCATCTGACTCCATGAACATCCGCAGGCTTCTTCTTCACAGCCGCGCGGTTATTATTTTCATTCTTGGCGTCAGCCTGCTGGCGGGCTGGTTGACTTATGTCAGCACCGGTCTGATAAACACGCCGCGGTTTGCGTTGAAATACTATCTGTACAAAAAAAGCTTTTACCCGGTGTATCAGCCTGTTATCAGTACGCGAGACAGAAAGGTGGCGGGGCTGGAAATCCTCATGCGGTGCGGCAATAAAAAGGGGAATGAGGCCTCGCCGGCGCTTTTTATACCGCTTGCCGAACAGAGTGGAATGATTGGGGAGCTGACTTTGCAGCTGCTGGAGAAGGTGCGGGAGGACTTCGCTATGTTGTCAGAAAAAGGCCTCTATCTCGCCGTGAATATCACCTCCGAAATCGTCGAAAACCCCGAAACCCTTAGTGAATTACTGAAGTTTACCGAACATGCACAGCGCTATGGACTGGACGTGCTTGTTGAGATTACCGAACGTCAGAGCTTCAGCCTGACAGAACAGCTGTCCGAAAAATTCGCCCTGTTACGCAAAGCCGGCCTACATGTTGCCATAGACGATTTCGGAACGGGATACTCTAATCTCTCCAGCATCACGCAGCTGAATCCGGATTACCTGAAAATTGACAAGGATTTTACTGGCTACAGTATGGCAGGGGGGGTCAGGGAAGCAGTGCTGGAGAGCGTGCTGCATATTTCCGCAATCACGGCTATTCCCGTAATTGCGGAAGGCATTGAAACTCCCGCGCAATTCCAGTATTTGCGGGAACGAGGCGTATGGCTTTTTCAGGGATATCTGTTCTCTCGTCCCTGTGATGGCCGAAGCGTTTCAAATTATATTCGCGATTTTTACGTTCAATTTTAACCAGATGGGCATGTTGCAGGACACACCTGCAGAAACCTCCTGCACATTAACGGGTGGCACGGGATAATTTCCTTCAGGAGTCTCAAGCTGCCAGGCCCAACCGGCATGCTCTGACAACCTGCTGTCAGAATTGACGCCGTGATCTCTGGTAATGGTATCCGCCAGCCCTGTTGCTAAGTGAGCGCCTGCTGGTCAGATGAAGTGCTCTACTATTGCTACTCGCTACAGTTAGTATTAGCAGGACGGACAGCCCCACACAGGCGGTCCGGATTTATAATGGGCTGAGTTCAGGCACTGGCAGGCGAGGCAGAAATCCATGCACCGGTGCCTGGCTCACCAGACGAGTTGATAAGCGGATCGATCGCACGAATGACGTCTTCTGGGCTGATGTCATTCACGTGTTCACGGCTGCCCCGCAGAGTCTGATGAGGCACATGCCAGGGATGCCAGTGTGCCGGATCGCTGTTGCCATATAATGCCACGACCGGTAATCCGAGCGCGGCTGCAACATGTACGGCCCCCCCGTCGCTGCTCACCACTGCTGAACACAGGGAGAGCGCGGCTTTGAGTTCTTCCAGCGTGCGGGTAGGCACGGCCTCAAGTCCGTAGCCCGCCGCTAGTCCGGTGATGTATTCCGCCTTAATGTCGTCGCCCGGGTGCATGGGGTTCGAGCTTTCGCCGGGTGACCAGAATAGAAACATGCGGCATCTGTAGCGCTCAGCGATAAGGCGGGCAAGCGTGATAAAGTTACCGGCGGACCACTGCTGGCCCGGTTTTCGTGCGCTTATCTGCAGGGCGATAATTCGCTCATCCGGCGTAACGCCACAGGTCATCCTGAACTTCTTTACCAGATCAGGGCCGGGTAGACGCTGCTCTTCCCGGGGTTAAACCGGCGCAGCGGCGGTACGTCCGTTACGGCTGCAGCTAGCCTGAAAAGCATTTCAGCAACGTGCAGGGTGCCCTCAGCCCGGGACACAAGCCTGTCAATCAGCGGATGTGCTTCATCCCCGAATGCGATAACGCGCTTAGCGCCTATGCCGGCAGCCCACTTGACCGAATGCGAATCCCGGGACGATTTAGCGATAATCACCGCGTCATATTTTTCCTTTCTCAGCCTGAATATGGTTTTTATTCGTACGGCGGCAGCCATGATAACGCTGATCAGGTTTTTACAGTGTTTGGATTTGCTGTACTCATGCACCTTACGGATATGCGGATTATGGCTGAACACCGGCGATGCATAGCTGTTTGTCAGCACATCTGTGGTCGCTCCGTGGATGGCGGACAGGTGCGCAATGAGCGGCGTGGCAAGTATGCTGTCGCCTATGTTGTCTCTGCAGATGACCAGTATCTTCACCTTAAATTACCTTTTTGAAATGATTAACGAAGGGTAAGAGTTCGGGTAATCATTTCCGTTCAGGGAGGCCTGAAGGTTTTTCACCGAATTTCGTATTCAGTGCATTAGGCTTACAATTGACATAACTTCCGCTGTCGCGGATAAATTTTTTTCTCAGAACAATATTCCTGACACCGAGTTTTGCGTGAAGCATGAAGTCTGACCTTTTCTCTGAGACACTACGCAGTCGCCATAAGGCCGTATACGGTTAAAGCTGTTAAGACCAGAAATCATCCCGGCGTCAGAACGGTCTTACTGGCCATTATTTGAAGCTGCGCTGACGGGCGGATGACCAATGCGCATATACATGGTCGCCGGCGCGCTGTATGTCCGGCATTGAGCTACTGTTATTATCCGGACTTTTTTGGCTGAGGTCAGCCGACTGAGCGGAAGGTGGCCACCGCTGAAGCGCGTCTAAACTCCCTGCTTTCCGGGACGGTAGTGATGCTCTGGAAACAATCTGACATCGTTCATGTGACTGTGTGTCAGCCCCTGGAGTGGAAGGTTTTCGGCGGTGTCCCCGGAAGGCGGGCAAACGTACTGCATCATTCCCCCTGATGAAGTTCACCTGGCCTCAGGGAGCAATCTTACTGTCTGAGGCCCGCCGAACGTCCATCATCAGGCAGGCCGCTGACTCCGCCTGCTGTCTGTATTACGCAGATGCTGAATGTCACCCTGACCTGCCTCCGGACCCGCCGCTAGGGCCATATCCCGTCGGAAAGTGGTACTGTTCAGCTTAACGCCACTAGCAGCAGAACCATTTTTCTCATCTTCATCTCCTCAGAAGCCATCAGCGTATCAGATAGGATGTCAGGCAGAACGCGTGGTTTGATAAGGTATCTCCAGGGGGAGCGAAAATTGATGTCCCGGTTCCGGAATGCAACATCGCTGCATCAGGGAATGTTATAAACAATGGAAACCTGCGTTTTTGTGTCGGTTTTATCCGGCGCCGTGGAAGGCGGCATGGAATTGTGCGTGTAGTTATACGTCACTTTCAGGGCGAACCTTTTATTTAGGCCGACTCTCAGGCCGGTTTCGGAATTGAGAGTGGAATCCCTGGAAGCAAGCACTGAAACGCCCTGTATAAAATAAGCAGCGTCAGTGAGTTTGTAAGAATAGCTGAGGGCAGTATAGGCAAGCGCATTGGTCGTTTCGTTTCCGTCAGTGAACTCATCATGCCTGACGCCAGGGCCGACCTCAGCGCGCAGAGTATGAAGCGGCCCGCTGAATATCTGCCTACCGTATCCGGCTACCGTGGTGTAGCGGCCTCGGTACCCGTTGAATCTGTCGCCTGACCACCCGCTCTGTCCGAAAAGGAAATTTTTGCCGTCCAGGTTATGCCGCAGGCGCAGGCCCGCCTGATATTTCTCGGAGGAGCGGGTGTCATCAGAGCTGTAGTTGTAGGCTTCTCCCCAGAGGCTGTAAGCGTTCGCCCTATCAAACCAGGTCAGCGTTGAATCAGCCGAAAGGGTGGACGTACGGGAATTACCTCCCTGATGGGCGTAGCTGCCCTGAACGTTACCTGCAAAATCACTTTCAGCCGTGGAAGGATCATCAGGAACGGTAAAAATGTCTACGCTGGCC
>NZ_VOQX01000153.1:0-6442 GCF_016643525.1 Pantoea sp. Morm
CTATCATCGGCTGGAAAAGCGCGACAACCTCTACGATATCGATGACACCATCTTTAAGTTTTCGTTGAATCTGGCCCACGAAGGGGTGGAGGCCCTGATGGATCGTCTACACAAAGAACTGGGCGCGATTGAAAACATCATGCATCCGGTCTCCAGCGGCGTTGGTTTTGTCGATCTGATCATTCCTGGCTGCCACAAAGCACACGGCATCGCGCTGCTGCAGGAAAAATGGGGCATCGACGATTGCGAAGTGCTGGCCATTGGCGACAGCGCTAACGATCTCGAAATGCTGCGTCAGGCGTGCTACAGCTTTGCGATGGCCAATGCCGCCGCGCCCGTGGCCGCTGTTGCGCGTTATAAAACCGACAGCAACAACGACGAAGGTGCGCTTAACGTGATAGCACGCTTGCTGGCACGCGAAGAGCCGTTTGGCTAATCCCTCGCGGCAGAGTTTATCGAGCCAGAGCTAAACTTTAAGCTGGGCGATCGATTCTGCCGCTACCTTTATCACCTCAGGCCTCACGTCTCGCTAACCTTTTTTCCATCCTCTTAATCAGCGGTGGCAAGAGTAATGCGCTGCCGGCAACCAGCACCCAGAATATGATGGGTAGTGGGGCTGCTATCTCAAAAGTCATGGCCGAAACAAAAAAGGCGAGGGTGGTACTCAATGACATCAGCGCCGTTTGCAGGGACAGGAAACCAGCCCGACTGGCCTGATTTGGAAATCTCGTCGTCACACACGACACCACCACCAATCGTCCGTAAGCCCCGCTCAGAAACAGCCCCATGAATAATGCGCCGGCATGCAAACCTGTCACGGGAAGCAGCATGCTGACTAGTAATATCAGCGTTGAGACAACGGCTAAGGTGTAGCTGGAGCAGTGAGCCAATAGTTTTCCGGTAAGCTTTGTCGCCATCAACCCAGCGATGCCACCGATGAAGAACAGCATGGGCAGCGAGGCGCTCACAGCCTGCATGTGTTGGGTCAATAAAGGCACTAAAGCAGGCATGATGAGCATAGGAGTGAATTGCGCGATGGCGTTCCCGCTGGCGAAAAACAACCATTCTGGCGTCATTGTTATCGATGATTTAGGGGCGATTTTGCGCGGGGCATCAGGAATAAACCCGGCGATAAGAAGCAAACCTATCAGACACAGCAAACCAATGAGTCTCGTTGCGCTGTACCAGCCGAAATGTGTGCTCAAAAACAGCATGGTCGGCATCCCTGCAATGCTGACCACAGAGAAAGCGGCAATGACGGTGGCAATCATCCGTGCTCGTAAGGCCGCTGGCGCGAGGCTGATTAATAAACTCATCCCTACACCCATGGTTGTTCCTCCCACTAAGCCCGCCATAAATCGTAGAACCAGCAGCAGGGTATAATCGCTCGTGAAGGTGACCAGCACCGTCAGAGCGCCTAAAAGTGCCATATTCCACAGTAAAAACCGTTTGGCGTTAACGCGGTCAATCCATTTCCAAATACATAACCCGGATAGCACTGAACCCAGGGTGTAAGTCCCCGTGACATAACCTGCATAAGTGACAGGCACTGAAAATTGAGACGCCATGTAGGCAAACAGCGGATTAAACATCATGTATTCGAGGGCATTCGTGAATTGAACAAAAGCGATAATCACAGCGATGCGGATCACAGCGAATGAACCTAATTGCGGGGTGAGGACAGGCATAGTTTGCTCCATTAAGTGACAGGAGGCCTAGTCTATTGCCCGTGCATCATTATGATTAGAGCGATAAAGTGAGACGATTAATTATCAAAAATGGGATAAACGATGCGCAGTAGAATCGATTTAAATGTATTGCGTGTATTCGTCACCGTTGCAGAGAAGGGCAGTTTTATCGGCGGCTCGCGTGCCTTGAATATGCCTGCATCGAATGTGAGTCGCCAGATTTCGCAGCTGGAAGAACGATTAGGGATGCGACTCATACAGCGAAGTACGCGTCAAATGAAGCTTACTGAAGCAGGGCAGATGTTTTTTGACAGCATGCGACCACTGCTGGACGCGGTGAATGAGACGGAAGCCAGATTAAGCCACGCACAAACTGAGCCGGAAGGGCTGCTACGCGTATGTTTACCGAATGGAGTAGGGCCGGTGATCTTCGGCAATCTTTTGGCTGACTTTGCCCTGCGATATCCCAGAATTGAACTCCATTGCACTACCAGTCTGCAGGGAGCAGAGTCACTGTGGGATGACTGCGATGTTGTCATTGATATCAGTCGCGGCACGCGTGCCAGCAGTGATGTCATAGCTCGACCGCTGGCTTCATTACCCTGCCACATTGTTGCGGCGCCGACTTTACTGCAAAAATACGCCAGACCAACGCAAACAGAACAATTGCTGGCTCTGCCCTGCATCACCACCGTAAGTGCACTTCAGGGGCAAGCGTGGCAATTTATAACCACTGGCAAAGGATTTCGACACATCAATGTGCTGAGTCCTTTCCGTGTCGACAGTGGTGAGATGGCGATGCAAGCTGCACTGAAAGGCATCGGGTTTGCCATCCTTTCAGCGCAGGCTTGTGAGCCTTATATTCGAAGTGGGCAGTTAGAAGTGATTGAGCTTGAACTCGTTCCCGCACCCCTTGAGATTGCGCTGCTCTATCAGGAACGGAGTTTTCTTCCCGCAAGAAGCCGCGCGTTTATTGATTTCCTGCAAGAGGCGGTGCGGAATCAACGCGAAAAATAGCCCGCCTCACGCATATCCTGCAGCAATCCTGGCCCGGTGGGCTGCCAGTTAAAGGTCTGGCGCGTCCATTCACTGGAAGCGGGGTTATCAATGGTAGCAAAGAACGCCATCCAGCCCAGCCACTCTTTCGCTTCTTCCATGCTCAGGCTTTTCACCGGCAGAGACAAACCTGCGCCAATGGTTTCGGCGATCTGACGGAATGGGATGCCTTCCTCCTGAATCGCATGCAAAATCGTCCCGGCTTCGGCGTGCTCGGCGGCGAGGCAGAATAACTCCGCCGCATCATCACGATGCACCGCAGGCCAGCGATTCGCACCATCCCCGACATACACCGCCGCGCCTTTCTCTTTCGCCATATTAATGATCATCGGCACAAAGCCGTGATCGCCCGCGCCGTGTACCGTGGGCGGAAGACGCACCAGCGAGACGCGCACCCCTTTATCCGCCAGCGCGAGTGCGGCGATGTTGGAGTCGGAACGAGGATGGCCGCCGGAAACCGGTTGAGTCTGCTCAACCGCGAGACGTCCTGGCGAGACCAATGCGGTACCGGTGGTCACCACTAGCGGACGGTTTGACCCGGCCAGCACTTCACCCATCGCCAGAATCGCCTGCTGATCGATAGCCGCTGCGTGATCCATGCGGCTGAAATCATGGATATAGCCGGCATGGATCACACCGTCACTCTGTTCAACGGCGCTACGCAGGCTGGCAATATCTTCTAAATCGCCGCGCATCACCTGGACTCCCTGCTGGTGCAGTTTCTCTGCTGACGCGTCACTGCGTGCCAGTCCAAGCACGTCCACGCCGCGTGCCTGCAGTTTTTTCACAATCGCCGAACCGATAAAGCCGCTTGCGCCGGTCACAAAAAGTCGCATATTCGTACTCCTATTTCTGGCTGTTGAAGCACTATGATAAAAGTCTGCGGCGCGGCGAAAAGTCGTGAGCTTATACAGGTATAGGCACTAACAGGATAACGCGATGACCCAACAAGACGACAATCTGCTCGGCAACTACCTGCGTGAACGACGTCAGCGACTGGATGCCGGCAAACTCGGCTATCCGTTGCTGCGGCGTCGTACGCCCGGATTGCGTCGGGAAGAAGTGGCGGTGCGCGCCTGCGTCAGCACCACCTGGTATACCTGGCTGGAGCAGGGCAGAGGCGGTGCGCCCTCCGAAGAGGTATTGGAACGGTTATCCAAAGCGTTGGAGCTAAGTGCCGCCGAGCGCGACCACCTGTTTCTGCTGGCGCAGAATCGTTTGCCGGGCGTCACCTGGCAGGCGGGCGTGGATGTTTCACCCTCGTTGCAACGCGTCCTGGATAGCATGACGCACACGCCCGCGCTGGTGAAAACCGCTGAATGGCAGGTGGTGGCGTGGAACCATGCGGCGACCAAAGTATTTGTGGATTACGCCCAACTGCCGCCGGAACAGCGCAATATTCTATTAATGATGTTCAGCAACGAAGAGATGAAAAAACGCCTGCCGGATTGGCATCAGGTCACGCGTAACATGGTGGCGAATTTCCGTGCCGACGTAGCACGTACCGGTGCCAGCGAGCATGTGCGCACGCTGGTGGAAGAACTCAGCGCGATGAGCGAAACCTTCCGTCAACTGTGGCAATCGCAGGAAGTGAGCCAGCATGGCGAAGGGATTAAGCAACTGTGGCTACCGGACGAAGGCGTGCTGGAGCTCGAATACAGCACCTTCGCCGTTGAGGGCAAGCCTGGCCTGAGCCTGGTGGTGTTTAATCCTCGCTTGCCGAGAGATCGTGAGACGGTGGCGCGTCTGATGGCACGTCCGTAGCCGCGCGCAGGTTGGCGTCCATTGCATCCAGCGCCGCCTGATTCTCCAGTCCCCACTGGTACATCTGTTCGATTGGGGCTGCAAAGGTCTGTCCCAGCGGCGTCAAACGGTAATCCACTTTAGGTGGAACCACGTCATACACATGGCGGGCAATCAATCCGCGCTGCTCCAGCTCTTTTAATGTTTGAAATAGCATCTTCTTCGAAATTCCCTGCAGGCTGCGCTGCAACTCGCCAGTGCGCGCACGCTGTCCCGGCCAGTGATAAAGCGCGTGCAGCACCATGCTGCTCCACTTCAGCGAGAACAGGTCCATCAAGCGACGCGGCGGTGAGTCCGCATAAAAAACCAGTTTACCGTCAACCCAGGCTGGCATCGGCGTCCCTCCTTATGGTCACCAAATGGTGACTACTATCATTTTTGCACCACGTTGACTATAGTCTGCCGCCTTCAACTCAATAACGCCAGCACCTTGCGGAGGCACCATGAAAATCAACGCATTAGTCGCACACGACGCGGCAAAACCTTTAGTATCCAGCCAGATCGCGCTGCGTCCACTGCAACCGCAGGACGTTAAAATCGATATCCTGTACTGCGGCGTGTGCCACTCCGATCTGCATATGGCGCGTAACGAATGGGCGGTCAGTCGTTATCCGCTGGTGCCTGGCCACGAAATCGTCGGTCGCGTGCGGGAAACCGGCGCAGCGGTCTCAAACTTCAAGGTCGGTGATGTGGTGGGTGTCGGCGTGATGGTCGATTCCTGCCGTGAATGCCATTTCTGCCAGCAGCAGGAAGAGCAGTACTGCGAAGCCGGATTTACCGCGACCTATAACGGTATCGACAAACACACTGGCGACAGCACCTGGGGCGGCTATGCACAGAATGTGGTGGTCGATCAGCATTTTGTGGTGTCAGTGCCGCAGAACCTGCCGCTGGCAGGCGTTGCGCCGTTGCTGTGTGCGGGCGTCACCGTGTGGTCACCGCTGCGTCACTTCAAGGTGCAGGCAGGCGACAAAGTCGGCGTAGTGGGTTTAGGCGGGCTTGGGCATATGGCGGTAAAACTGGCGAGTGCGATGGGCGCGGAAGTGACGCTGTTCACTACCTCTCCGGAAAAAGGTGCCGATGCGCGACGCCTGGGGGCCAGCCGCGTGGTGGTCTCACGTGATGCGGAACAGATGGCAGCGGCGCAAACCTCTCTCGACTTCATTATCGACTGCGTGTCCGCGCCTCACGATCTCGATCCCTACCTCGCGACGCTCAAAACCAATGGTCGTTTGGTGCTGGTAGGCATTCCGGAACAACCGCATCAGGCACCTGACGTCACGCCGATGGTCTTCCGTCGCCTGAGCATCAGCGGCTCATCCATCGGCAGTATCAAAGAGACGCAGGAGATGCTGGATTTCTGCGGCGAACACAACATCACGGCAGATATCGAATTGATTGCGGGTGAAGCAGTCGAAGATGCATTCGCGCGCATGCTGAAAGGTGATGTGAAATATCGCTTTGTGATTGATATGGCAGCGACCCGCTGGTGATAAAAGTTGGCGATTTCAGGCTGAAATCGCCAGCTCAAAATTACTCCAGTTTCGTCCCCACGCGCAGCGAGAAGTGCTGCACCAGCTGCGCCGCGCTAAGATTGTCGTGATGCGATAACCCCGCCGCGACAATTTCCAGCACATTTTCGCCACAGGCGATATACAGCGGATCGATGGAAATAATGCTGCCCGCTGCGTGCTGATGCGACTGGGTAATCACGCGGCTTTTCCACACGATAAAACGCTGCTCTCCCATCAGGCTATACGCACCAGGCCACGGATAAGCGACGCCGCGAATCAGAGCATGAATCTCATCGGCAGACTGATGCCAGTGAATCTGCCCATCCTCAGGCTTGCGTTGCCCCGGTTCGCTGGCGAGATTTTCATCCTGCACGCGTTCAA
>NZ_VOQX01000154.1:0-6286 GCF_016643525.1 Pantoea sp. Morm
GTAACAAGTCATAATTGAAGCGCATAGACACCCCAGAAACAGGAAAAAAAGAGCTTAAAAATTGGAATGATTCTGAAGAGGGTTATCGGCAGTTCTGACCCAGGCTGTAACAGGATGGTTACTTTTTTGAGGTTATGATGCGCAAGGGGAAATCGTCTGTTGTATGATCTAAAAATTTAGCTTAGGCAAGCAGTAATATCTTTTAAAATTAACTTTTTATCTAAGTTATTAGCGCATTATGATCATTTTTGATAAAGCCACTTATGAGAGTTACCTTTTAAATGTTGCAATGACTTTTCGACTATGATGGGTAAAAACGCCCTTTGTTAAAAGGGCGTGATTCCTGAAATGACTTAATGCTTAAATTTTCTTCTCAAAAAGATATGTCGCTGTTGCATTAAATCTTCTGGTTGGAATGTAATTAAAACTCAGCAAAAATGCAGAAACTTCATCAAACTCCTTTTTGGATGCTGCCTCTACATAGAGCACAGGCTGATGCCGCTCAAAGGTTTGAATTGCACCACGCAGAACTTCCATTTCCATCCCTTCAACGTCAAGCTTAATTACAGATATTGAATTTAATGGCTCTTTTTCGACTACAGAGTCGAGCGTGGCAATTCTCACATCTCCAGAACTATTAATATCTAACTTTGTCATGCCGATGTTTTTTTCATCAACCGCACCAAGATTAGCTGTAGTTTCGTAGCTTCCTAAACCTATTTGGTAAGCCACAATTTTCTCTTCAAGGAAATTAAGCTTGATGTTTTCACATAAGGTATCATAAACGTTTTTCTGAGGTTCGAAAGAAATCACTTTATTTGCCCCGCAAAACAAGGAAAAGTAAAGGCTATGATTACCTATGTTAGCGCCTACATCGAGAATAGTGCTTCCTTTTTTGACTCTGTTTGAGATATCCAAAAGCATCTCAGGTTCATAGAAGGTCCCAGTAGACTTGATTACATTTTGTATATAATCGTTTTTATTTGGAAGATGCATGCGCACAAGCTGATTTTCACAACTAAACGAGAAAATATCCTCGAAAGAACCATCATAACCTTGTTCATCATCGTTTGTTTTCAAACCGTAGTGAGCAATCATCTTATTAATATTACTATCGTTCCCACCATTTAACAGGTTTTCATGCCATAATGGTTTTTCTGTAATACCCTCCCATTCAAGGAGTTCCATTTTCTTGCCCACGACTTTAAATTTCACTCCATTCATACGGCACATCCAGTAAAGCCAGACATCATCCGCTCCAGGTGAAAGCTTAGAGAAAAGATTTGCATTTATCACGTCACGATAGAAACAATGTGGTGGATAAAGCACACCCGCTCCAGATGTTGGAAAAATTAATGACGACTCATCTGTAGATAAATTATACTCCCATTCCCATTTACTGTAAGGAACCGGCATACCATCCTGGTTAAGAAGGATTTTATGAGCGCGATGGGCTACAACCGTTTTATAGTTTCCATTCCATGCACCAATCAAATCATTCAGCCAGTTATCAGGATAATATAAATCATCATCTGCAGTAACTATAAAGGAATTAGAATCCTCTTTAAGCAAAGGAATGATTTTTTTGTAGGATTTTAAATCCTCGCACGCCTTTATTTCCAAACCATATTCTTTAAATGCAAGAACACTCTCAGGAAGCAGGCCTTTTTCTGACTCTGCAACCCACAAAATAACCCTGTCTGCTTTTACAGTTTGCTTAAAAATGCAGTCAAGCGTTAAATGGAGAATACCAAAACGCTTATCGTATGATGTTAAGCTTACAATAAGTTTTTGTGGCAAAGAATGTGGTTTATTTTTATTGACTCTGGAAACTGGAACATTTTTATCAAAAGCAACTTCTTTTAAATAATTTCCAAGCCTTTTAGTTGAATGAAGTTGCAGTAAAGGGGCCACTACATCATAAAGACCATAGCCGGAATGAAGAATGAATGCTAATTTTTCACATTGCTGAGCACTAAGATCATTTCTGCGACTTGGTGTTACAATGAAGATAGCTTCTGCTGCTATCATTTGTGAAGAGGCGAATGGTTCGGCTCCCTCGAACCCTACGGTCTGAGCATACTCAATATTTATAAAAGAATGAAAATCTAGCCCAGCGTTTTTTAAATGAACGCATATTTCACTAAATGACAACTGTCCTACATGTGTATCTTCAAATCGATAATACACAGCGACAAAAAGGCAGGATTTTAATAGCCTAACTCCATGTGCGAAAAGCAATCCAAGATTAAATCTATTATCCAAAATTAGCCAATCAATATTATCAAGGCCATGGATTTCATCGAGCTTTAACGATGCGGCCTTTATACTGGCAAGTACTTTTTGAGGATACCATTCTTGCTGTGAAGTTACGCTGATTGCAGGTAGATCGCTACTATATTTGGCATCAAGACACATATATAGCTGGGTATCATTCCCATCACCAAGTAATTGCATTTGTATTTTCTGCAATGAATTTCTTTTTAAAGGAAGGTAATGATCTTCGACCATGCCGAGAGGGTCAATGATGATCATGAAAGTGCCATTCGTAGCCATTATCGCTTTGAATTTATCTTGTCGAGCAAGTATACCACCATAGTCTAGTGCCTTAACCTGTCCGTCAAGATTGAACGCAAAACCTGATTCATTATCACAGAAAGATGAGGTGTCCATTTTCATTGGTCGGTTTAGAATAACTGAGCTTTCTTCCCCTTTAAAATAAACATCTTCATTTTCATCAAATGACAACGACTCAGGTAACTTGTTCTCGGCATAGCGCTGCCATACAGCGCGCATAGCATCAGAAAAGTGACGTGCGAAACGTTTACCATCACATACAGGTGATGATAAAAGAATCTCTCGCAAATGGCATCGAATCAGAGCAAGGTTTTCTGAATCATTCGCAAGCTCTTTAGCAATTTTTCGGTAATCTTCCCAGTCTTTTGCGACTAATTCTGGCATTCCCGCATGTACAAGGTGTGAAGCGGAATGACGCCCAGCAAATGTTGGTCCCGGCAATGTTATTACCGGCACACCCATTACCATTGCCTCACAGGTTGTCAATCCACCAGAGTATGGCCAGGGATCAAGGGCAATATCAACATGATTGTAACTTTCAAGTAACTCTTTGTGAGGAGATGCCCCTTCAAGAATAATCCTGTCGCGCTTAACACCATGATTTTCAAGAGTGACATAAACACGTTCACAGAGAGATTCGTCTTTAAAATTAAAACTTTTCAAATAGAGTTGTGAATCAGGCACTTCATTAAGTAAAATGGCCCATTGCTCTAATAAATCGTCATTGATTTTTGCTGCATTATTAAAACAACCGAAGGTAATAAACCCCTTTATTTCACAAGGTAAGGCCTTCACCGGCGGCAAATAAGCTGGTGGGTCATAGCAAATATAATCAACAGGAAGCCTGATCAGTTTCTCCGAATAATGGCTATCAACTCCCTCTGGAGTTTCAATATTGTCACTGAGCAAATAATCCATACCATCAAGGCCCGTGCTACTGATTAGTCCCCCCACCCATTTAATCATAATTGGAGCAGGTTTAAGCTGTAAAGTCTGCATACGGCTATTAGCGTTATAGCCGTTGAGGTCAAAAAGAATGTCAATTTCATGTTCGCGTAGCAAAACATCCAACTGTAAATCTGGAATATTTTCAACCTGCGTCCACTTACTCGTGATTCTTTGGATGCGTTGAGTAATGTGATCCGACACTGACGTGGTGCTATATGCATAAAATTCAATTTCATGTTGTTGGACATGGGACAAACCCATCGCTATCATCATGCCAACTGGATGAGTTCTGAAGCCATCTGAAATCATGCCAATACGTAACTTTTTATTTTTTGCTTTGTTATTGGCTATAGCACGCATGCTTTTTTTTATGGGCTTATATTTCTTTTGCCACTTCTGACAAAGTTGATGTATATCCTCTACGCTTAAACTTGGATCGTAATGTGAACTTACAATATGATTGAAATAGGGTATAGGGCTGTGCTCAGATAAAAGTTTAGCTTGTTGATAGGCTTTGTGCATTTCATCGAACTGACCTATCTCCTGGTAAATGATGCCTAATTCATTCCAGTACGACCACTCTCTTTCATTTAAACTAATTAATTTTGAAAACTTTTTAATAGATTCCTGATATTTCTTCTGCTTCTGCAGTGAAAAAGCAAGTAAAACTATCAATGGAATGGCTTCGTCCACCTCTAAATATGAAATAACATGGTCAATTAAGTACTCGACACCTTCATATTGTTCCTGTAAATACATAAGCTCAGCTTTATAGTAAAGAGCGCTACTATCGTGCGGATTTAGTTCTAATGCTTTCGCGTAAAACCTCTCGGCGGAAGTGAATTTTTGAAGATGTTTATGAGCACGACCACTCATCACCCATAATTCAACGTCCCTGGGATTTTTCTTTATCAACAACTCAAGCTTCTGCAGGGCTTTTTTAGGATTTAATTCAATTAATTCAGCCAATTGATAGTGTGATAAAGGAGTATTATCCTTAATTTTTCGTTCATTCTTTTTAATGACTGAGTTTTTCATGGTGGATATTTGCCTTTTTCATAACCGTAATCGATAGCGTCATCTCTGAAACATCCAGAAATTTCAGCAATTTTCTGGGATTATAAAAAAAACAAAAAAAAATAACGGGCAAAATACCCGTTATTTTTAGTACCAATTTTGAGGATTGGATTAGCGAAGCAGGGACAGCATAGTCTGAGGAACCTGGTTAGCCTGAGCCAGTACAGAAGAACCAGCCTGTTGCAGAATCTGTGCACGAGACATGTTAGACACTTCAGTCGCGTAGTCAGAATCCTGAATACGACTGCGAGCGGCTGACAGGTTGTTAACAGTGTTGTTCAGGTTAGTAATAGTTGATTCGAAACGGTTTTGTGATGCACCCAACAGGCTACGCTGATTGTCGACTGATTTGATAGCTGCATCAATTCGAGTCAATGCACCATCAGATACCACGCCGGCAGTTTCTGTGGTAGCAGTAAGTACATCAAAGCCATTTGCAGCAACTTTACGAGTTCCAGTCGTGCCCGTATTGTCTTTAAGGGTTGCTGCAGCAGTATATGTTCCGCCGTTTGAGGTATTGGCAGTACCATTTGCTTGATAAAGATCCCAACCCTTACTAGCTCCGATTGAAATGCTGATTTGCTCTGCATCTTTTGAACCAACCTGGAAGCTATAAGAGGTATTAGTCGTAGAGCCAGTGTTAAGTACTTTAATACCGTTGAAGTCTGTTTGCTTAGTTACGCGATCAATTTCAGCTAAACGCTGGTTAACTTCAGACTGGATAGAGTCGATATCTGATGCGGAGTTTGAGCTGTTCTGCGCCTGTACGGTCAGGTCACGCACGCGCTGTAAGTTGTTGTTGATTTCTGACAGCGCGCCTTCAGCGGTCTGCGCCAGAGAGATACCGTCATTGGCGTTGCGTGCGGCAACGTTGAGGCCGTTGATGTTAGAGGTGAAGCGGTTGGCAATCGCCTGACCGGCAGCATCATCTTTCGCGCTGTTGATACGCAGACCAGATGACAGACGCTCGATCGCAGTACCCAGAGAAGACTGAGACTTAGTCAGGTTGTTCTGCGTCACCAGGGACAGGGTGTTAGTGTTGATAACAGCCATGATATTTATCCTTCAAATTAAATGGGTTAGGTTTCGGCATTTGGCCTGCGGCTTCATCACCGTCAACCTGATTATCGTCAGCCCCTAACCAACCTTTAGAAAAAATTCAGCGAAAATTTAAAAAAGCGCAAAAGGCCGAAGTGCAATAAAGAAGGGGTTTTTATCTGGCTATTGTTTTTTTGCTGAGGGATTAAGATTTTTGCATCGCTGCCGATACTGCTTCCAGTGATTGTCCATCAACTAAGGATTGAACCATGGCAAGTGTAAGTAACCTGAACGCTGGAACGAACCTCGGCTTAAGCGATTTATATGACCAGCTGCAAACGGCGGAGCAGGCTAACCTGACGCCGATTACAACACAACAGACTTCTTATAAAGCCAAACTTTCAGCATGGGGCATCGTGCAGACTGCACTGCAAAAAGTGCAGACTGCGGCGGCGGCATTAAAAGACACTTCTGCAATTGCCTCAACAAAAGTCAGCAGCACCAACACCGCGTTCACCGCCACGCTGGCCAATGATGCGGCGGCCGGTAACTTTTCGGTTGAAGTCACCCAACTGGCTAAAGCGCAGTCGCTGCTCTCGAAAAGCGCGACCAGCAAAGATGGCGATTTAGGCGATTCCAGCCTCGC
>NZ_VOQX01000155.1:0-6038 GCF_016643525.1 Pantoea sp. Morm
AAGCAGTGAGGCTTATCTTTATCCGGTTGCACATCGGCTAATTCAACATTGCGACGCGATCTTACGTATGCCGGGCGCGTCGCACGGCGCCGATAACGATATACGGATTGGCAGAGAACGCGGGTTAAACATTTATACTCACATAGATGAGATTCCGCTCGGGTGATTATTCACTCACTGGATGGCGACGATGCCAGCGCGGCCATTCAGGCTTATGGACATTTGGCTTGTCGCCGTCATTCAAACAAGAGTATTTTTCGCGAATAAAACAAACTCATTGATGCCCGGGAAATATGCCAGTCTTGCTGATCGCTTTTTCTCTGCATCGTCTGATGCAGTGATTCATAACATCAGGCGGCCCTACCCGCAGCAGACTGACAACATCGTGCCAGCCTGAGTCAGGCATCTGAATTAATGCTATCGTGTCTGGCTTAACGCCTCACAGGCATGACAACGATAATTGGTACCAGGATGGAAACAGGCATGCTCATTCCGCGCACACCCTCTTCCGGCTGCGATTGCGATAATGACAGCGTAGCCACTCGTACAGAGTTCTGGCGCGATCCGTCGCTGGTTTTTGTCGAAAGTCGTCGCGCGTGTCACAGCCGCGCATGTTACAGACCACACAGTCACCCGACCTTTTCAATTGGCGCAGTTGACGCAGGCGGCAGCCTGTTCACAGGCGCATCCGGTGGTCCCTGTTCTTTACAACCTGGAATGATGGTTTTTATTCCCGCCGGCGCGGTTCACTCCTGTAATCCATTGCCCCATAAGCACTGGAGCTATCAGATGTTACATATAGATGCCGCGTGGTTAAATGCTTTACTTGCTGAAATGGACGATGTTTCAGGCAGCTTCATCAGTCAAGGTGAAGTTCGGGTGACGAATAATCAGGAGCGCTATCATCGCTTCTGTGAACTGAATAACCTCCTGTTTTCGACTGCCAGTACAGAAGACAAAAATACAGCGCTAATCGAGTTTATTGGCGACAGTAAATATGGCACCGGCCCGGTGAAAGCCTTTCCTGTCATGGCGTCTGACATCAGTCGGGCATTACACAACGTGATTGAAGTATTGCAGCAGGCTGAAAGGCAGCCGTGGGCGTTGTCGGAGCTGGCAAGCCTTTCAGGCATGAGTCGTTATCAGCTCATCAGAGCATTTCGCGCTGCGACTGGCATGACACCGCATGCTTATCAGCTTAATTTGCGCATAAACAAAGCACGTCACTGGCTTCAGTCAGGCTGTGACATTACCGATATCGCTTACCGGCTGGGTTTCGCTGATCAGAGTCATTTTCAGCGCGTATTTAAGGCCCACACTGGCGTGACGCCAGGCTGCTATCGAACCTGAGCAAGTGCAATTTTGTTCAATACAATCCTGCCCGGGAGTTGCACCCTGTTAAAAATTTTTAAGAGGGTAATACCGTGTTGCAGCAATTTCTTATCGTGGCAGCAGCGCATTTTCTGGCGTTGCTGTCGCCCGGCCCGGATTTTTTTCTCGTGGCACGCACCTCAATCAGAGCCGGCTGGCGGCGCGCCGCCAATGTCTGCCTGGGGATAGCCATAGCGAACGGCGTGTTTATACTGGCTGCCTTCAGCGGTATCACGCTTTTCCATCCTGAGAGCATCAGTTTTATCGTTATTCAGCTCGCGGGCTGTGCTTATTTACTCTATGTCGGTCTGCTTTTTATCCGCTTTGCTGGCATGAGCTCATTGTCTGCCTGCAGCGTCAAAACAGCGGAATCAGTAACTCAGCCTGCTTGTGCCTCGAATCATTACCGTGAACTGGGCATGGGTTTTCTCTCCGGAATACTCAATCCCAAGAATGCGCTGTTTTACGTGAGTCTGGCCACGCTTATTGGTGGTGGCGATGCGATGGTGAATGTGAAAGTCGTCTATGGCATATGGATGTTTAGTGTCGTGCTGCTATGGGATTTACTGGTCGCCGCTTTCATTGGCAATCGTCTGGTACTCCAGCACTTTTCCCGGTTATTACCCTGGCTGGAACGTATCTCAGGAATGATGTTGATTGGCCTGGCATTGAGTGTCATCGTGGTTAATTTAATTTCGATAGTCTGACAGACAGTAACGGGGTTCCATTTTTTATTGCACAAACCATTGCCTTTGCTGATGGCAAAGCCACTATCACCTTTTAGATGAAGGCATTATTTATGAGTGATTCTGCATCTACATCCATCGGTCTGCTGCTGTTTCCTGCGCTTACGCAGCTTGACCTGACCGGTCCGTTTGAAGTCTTTTCGCGGGCACCAGACACGAAAGTGCATCTCATCTGGAAAAATCTGGAGCTTGTGGTGTCAGACCGGGGGATGGCGATTCAGCCAACCACCACGTTCGACACGTGTCCTGCGCTGGATATCATCTGTATTCCCGGCGGGCCGGGGCAGATAAACCTGATGGAGGATGAAGAAGTCCTGTCGTTTATCCGGGCTCAAAGTAAACAGGCGAAGCTGGTAACGTCGGTATGCACCGGATCGCTTGTGCTCGGCGCGGCCGGGCTTCTTGAGGGATATAAAGCGACGACGCACTGGGCTTCGCTGGATCAGCTGGCGCTATTGGGCGCAGAGCCAGTAAATGAGCGTGTTGTACGCGACCGCAACCGTATAACGGGCGCCGGTGTGACTTCAGGTATCGATTTTGCCCTCAGCGTCGTATCAGAGATGTTCGGACCGGATATCGCGCAAAACATTCAGCTGCATATGGAATATGACCCTGCCCCGCCCTTTGACTGTGGCTCGCCCCGCTCCGCATCTGAAGAACAGCTGAAAAAAGCTCAGCAACAGGTTGCGCCATTTATTGAAAAGCGGCGGCAGGCGACGCTGAAAGCCGCAGCCAGACTGCAGAAATAACGGGCCGGCACGGAGCGGACTTCCCCACCGACCGATGTCCTTTATGAGCGAAAAACGGACCTACAGGTAACAGTGAATAGGCTTCGATCATCATAAATTTATTTTGCATTAAAGAACGTGCCCTTCAGAAATTACACCGCTAAGTGGCTTGCGATGATAGGGTTACATCCTTGCCACATTAAGAGGAAAAACGAATGATTGTAAGGACCTGGCACGGTTGTGTTCCGCTTAAACACGCTGAAGATTTTGCGAAACACCTTGAGAAGACAGGTGTGGAACATTCACGAAGCATTGCCGGGAATATAGGCGCTTATGTGCGTAGAGAAACACAGGGTGACTGGGAGCATTTCTTTCTGGCAACTTACTGGAAGGATCTGCAGTCAGTAAAGACTTTCGCGGGAGAAAACTATCACGTGGCAGTGACGTATCCGGATGACGAACAATTTGAGTTACTTTCCGATCCATACGTTTTTCAGCACACCGTGGAAACCGTTTTACCGCTTTAGCCCCCTTTTCAGGGCGACTTAACGGTTGTCCTGATTCGTCTCTAAGTTGATTCGAAGCGTCAATGTCCGCTTTGCGCGACGAGCGGACATTTGTCTCAATAGTCACAAGCCGGCAGCTGCACCTCTGGATTCAGAGGCTAAGCAGTGGAATGCCCGCGTTCAGAGTGAGTCCCAGACATGTCCGGCTTATTACATTACTGATATTTCAGAAATGAGGTGATGGTTAAGATTGCCGCCTCGTTCTATATTTCAATAAGGCAACACAAACTATCAAGGACATCTGTCATGCTCACGCAACGCACGCTTAAAACAACCTTTGCTCTGATGATTGGTTTCGCCGTTTTTGTTGCACCGGCTTATGCAAACCCTGGCAATGGCAATGGCAATGGCAATGGCAATGGCAATGGCAATCACGGTAATAATGGCGCGCACGGAAATAAAGAGCAGGGTTACGCATCGTCGAAAAACGAACATGGACATCGCAAGAACGCCCGACACCCCGATCATGTTCAATCTGATATCAGCTTCTCTCAGGCACGAGCGCTCGCCGTCAACTATGGTTTGGTAGGCTATCAATCTCTGCCGCCGGGAATCGCTAAGAAAGTGGCGCGTGGGAAAGCATTGCCACCGGGTATTGCTAAGAAAAATTTGCCAGCATCCATGATAAATGCGCTGCCTCATTACCCCGGCTACGAGTGGCGCGCGGTTGGAGATGATTTAGTGCTTATTGCGTTGAGCACAGCAGTTGTGACCGCCGTGATTAACGGTGTGTTCAACTAACCACAGACTGCAAGCCCGGCTAAAAGAGATCGCCGGCAAAGTCATCTATACGCAAACAACCTGTTTCCCGAATTGCTTGCAAATCAAACGGATGATGTCCGCTTTTCGCGCAAAGCGGACATCGGTCTGTTCGTCAATTCGTTCTATGGCAAAAGCCGATGTTTACGATTATCCGACTCAAATGCCCCCAGACGAAACCCACATAGTGCTGTATTTAGCGGCTAATTACTGAGTGGGAAAAGGTGAATCAAATTAGCGGCCAGGGGATAAATACCTAATGATCGCGTTGAAGCCCTGAGGTCATCAATGGAGGCGCCTTCTTTCGGCATGCTTCCTCCCCACACCGTAATTCCTTCCGAAAGATGCGACGGGCGCTGCTGGCTTTCGTCACTAATTTCAACGGTTTCACCATTACTTAATGTGATAATCAAAGATGCAACATCCTGTGTTTCGGATGTTCCATTTTCTTTTTTAAGTGTAATTTTCATTAGCCTTTTCTCCGTCATGATCATTCATATGGCTATAATACCAGGCGTTTGGCTCCCTTTCTCGATTATGACATTGATGTTGTGTCCTCTTCTCGCTCATCGCGGGCATTAGCAAATCATGAAAAATGATAATTAAAAAATTAGTTATTACAAAGTTGAATAATCCGTTATCTCTTTCATGCCTGATAAATAACTTTAGCTGAGGAGGAATGATGTCAGACGACGACCAGAAATGCCTCGAAGCTTGTTATCTTTGTTGCGGCAGGTAATCACTGTGCGGCTTCGTGCCTTGCGAAAGAGATGCTGCGCATATGCATCAAACTGGATAAGCAGTGGGCAAATTTCTGCCGGAGTTACGCTGATATGTCATTAATGTGGTCATGCCAGATATAGCCAGCCACAGACAGGCAGTTTTCGTTCTCACTCTTCCCACCGCCTGAATGTGTCTTAGCTCTTCTGAGTTACCTGGCTTTCAGGGTTTCAGAATAACTTTCGTCCAGCCATTATCACGATCATCAAAATGCTTATAGCCTTCGGCAGCGTCTGCCAGTGCGAGACGATGGGAGATGATCTGCGCCGGATTGGCCCTGCCCTGATGGATAAGCCTTGCGAGCTGGCGGTTGTATGCTTTGACATTACACTGACCGGTCTTGATTGACTGACCTTTGAACCAGAAATTCCCAAAATCGAAAGGCACTTTACCCTCTTTGGCCAGGTCGGTCGCGCCTCCGGGATCCTGCGGAACAAAAACGCCGACCGCACCGATGCCGCCCGTGGCTTTAGTTGACGCGACAAGGCTGTTTAGCGTGGCAGAGTTATCTTCATGCCCATGTTTATTGCAACATTGATACCCTACACACTCGCAACCGCAATCCGTGCCGCGCCCGTCGGTTAACTCGAGAATTTTATTTACGGCCTCATCGCCCACCCCATTGATCGCTACTGCGCCCAGTTGTTCGGCCAGCGCCAGCCTGTCCGGATGGGTATCAACCACAAACACCTGCGATGCGCCTTTGATCATGGCCGAGTGAGCCGCCATCAAGCCGACCGGGCCTGCGCCGTAAATCGCCACACTCTCTCCGGGGCGCAATCCTGCCAGTTCAGTGGCATGCCAGCCGGTGGGGAAGATGTCGGAAAGTAAAACGTAGTCCTCCTCTTTTTCTACCGCATCCGGCGGCAGCACCAGACAGTTAAAGTCAGCATAGGGAACACGCAGTAACTCCGCCTGTCCGCCATCCCATTCGCCCATTTCAGCAAAGCCATAGGCGGCACCGGCCGTACCCGGATTTGCCGTCAGGCAGTAGCCGGTCAACCCTTTCTCGCAATTTTCACAGAATCCGCAGCCGACATTAAAGGGCAGGCAGACATAATCGCCAACTTTAACCCGCTCAACCGCGC
>NZ_VOQX01000156.1:0-6005 GCF_016643525.1 Pantoea sp. Morm
ATGGGGAATTGCCACACATCTACTTGAGCGTTAGGTTCTGGTGGTCGTTTGAGACAGGCGATATTATCTTAAACACAATATCCGCTTCTCGCTCATAGCGGACAGTGTATCAGTCCGCTTTGTGCCAGAGGCGGACATTAGTAACTGATAAACGCTGTTGTTAGACTTTCCCGGTCAGAGTAGATAGGACCCGTCTGATTTAGATTTAGAATAAAATTTATCTGTTTTAATTTTTTGCAAAACTGCTGTGAAGGCTTTTCAGCACTTCATTGATTGCTCTGCTTACAATCCGATCCTCCCGCATAACTGCCCCTAGCGTACGGTGAAGAGGGGGCGTCACGGGGTATAGATCGAGCCCCGCTCTTTCCCCGATACATGCTACGGACATTCGGGGAACAATGCTGTAGCCAAGACCTGCACGGACCATTCTTTTAATAGCCTCAATACTGCCCAGCTCCATGATCGGGCAGGCCATATGTCCTGTCTCCCTGAACCATTGATCAATCAGGGCGCGTGTACCGCTTCCCGGTTCAAAGATAATCAGCGGCAGCGGCAACAAGGCGCCCGGAGTCCATATTTTTACGCTCTGCTTTGAGGCATCCTTTTCCATAATAACAACAAACTCATCCGTACCCAGCGGGATTATGCTGAGGTTTTTACCTGCGGCTGGCAGAGTCACCAGTCCAATGTCAATACGGTTTTCCTCCACGCCCCGCACAATATCGGAAGTGTTACCTGTGCGTACGTCCACCTTCAGCAGGGGATGGGCCTGTCGCAATTGCTGAAGTAAGGGAGGCAGCAGATGAATGCAGGCCGTTGCGCCTGTGCCGACAGTAACAGTGCCGGTTATTTCATCGGAATGCAGGCACACAGATTCAACTGCTGTACTTACCACGGCATCAATTTTCAGGCTGTGCTCAGCGAGGGTCAGCCCGGCGGGCGTGGGTCTTACTCCCCGGCTGGTTCGCTCGATAAGGCGGACGTGAAGCGCCTGCTCAAGTTGTCTTATCTGCAGGCTCACTGCCGGCTGCGACAGACCAAGTGCATCAGCCGCGCCGGAGAAACTTCCCCGGCTGATGACCAGTCTGAAAGTAGCCAGATGATCGAGATTCAGGTTTGCCATCCCAAAATTTTCCTTATGCCGCTGATAAGTCCTGCTGCCTGTATGAAATGATGTATTCGGGTTAGCCTCTGCTTCTGACCGAATAAGGAGCCGTACTGATGGAAATAACCCTCGCAGATGAACGACATATACACGCCATCCAGCAGATTTATGCTTATCACGTATTGAACGGCACCGCCAGTTTTGAAACCGAACCGCCGAACCCGGCTGAAATGACAGCCCGTCTGAAAAAGGTGCGTGCAGCAGGACTGCCCTGGTTTGTTGCGGTCGGGGACGGCAATGTCCTCGGGTACTGCTACCTGTCACGCTATCGGGAGCGGTGTGCCTACAGGTTCACCCTGGAAGATTCTGTATATATTGCTCCAAACCTTCAGGGTCAGGGGATCGGGAAAAAGTTGTTATTAAGCGCGGTTGCATGGGCAGAAGCGTATAACTTTCGCCAGCTCGTAGCCGTCGTTGGAAACAGCGAAAATAGCGCCTCTCTCGCCCTGCATCGCGCGGCAGGCTTCAGTATTACAGGAACACTCAGATCCGTGGGCTTCAAGCACGGACGCTGGCTTGATACGGTCATCCTGCAGCGAACGTTGGGACAGGGTGACGCCGCCTCTCCGGAGAGCACAGTTTGACTGACAGGCATCTGACTGGCCGTACCCTCTTTTGCATTGGCATGACGCAGCTTATCAACTGGGGTATCACATTCTATATGCCAGGCGTCTTCGGCACCGCCATCATGGCGGACACAGGCTGGTCGTCAGTTCTGACATTCTCCGGGCTGACTATTGCCATGCTGGTTATGGGGTTTATTTCGCCTCTTATCGGCCCCCTAATGGCCCGTACAGGCGGACGAACGCTGATGATGGCAGGAACCCTCGCAATTATTCTCAGCTGTTTTCTGATGGCTTTTACCCGCTCAACAGCATCGTGGATTGCCGTCTGGCTCCTGATGGGAGCCGGCATGCGACTTGCTCTGTATGATGCCGCATTTGCTCTGCTTGTAGAAACCGCAGGCGCAGGGGCCCGCCGGGCAGTCTCTCTGGTCACACTGCTGGGTGGCCTCGCTTCAGCCGTGTTCTGGCCTGCTGGGGCTGCGCTACTGCACATTACCGGCTGGCGGTATGCGGTTATCGTTTACGGCTGTGCGGGCATTATCAGCCTGCTTTTTCTGTCCGCCATTCCGGCAGGCAACCGGAGTCAACCACCCGTTGCCGGGCAGCCCACTTTTCCAGCGATCGGAAAAGCAGAAGACCGAAAAGCATTCATCAGCGGCCTGTGGTATGCCACGCTAATAGCGCTAATAAGCTTTGTTTCTACCGGCGTATCCACTCATTTTCCGCAGATACTGGCCGCTTATGGCATGCCTGCCGTGACGGGCATGCTGTGGGGTGGGGGGCAGGTGAGTGTCCGACTGCTGGACGTGGCTTATGGCGCAAATACATCTGCGCTCCGCCTGAGTCTGGTTACCGGCGTTCTGCTGCCAGTCTGTTTTCTAGTCGGCCTTGCAGGTAATGTCACCCCTGTGGCTGCAGCCATTTTTATTCTGGGTTATGGAGCTGTGAACGGAATGAGTACGGTAGTTAAAGCTTTACTGCCTCTTGTGCTGTTTGATCCGAAGCACTATGCCCGAAGAACAGGCGTGCTGCTGTCACCAGCTTTTTTCCTCGCGGCGGTCGCTCCCTCAGCTTACGCCATATTGCTGGAGCGATACGGCACATCCGGCACGCTGCTTTTATCTGCCATCATTACCCTGTTCATTACGGCGATTTCCATTATGATCTGGCGTCTCCATTCCTCGCCGGTTGGACAGAAAGCTTCAATTCCGCCGAAACGTGAAACTGGACACGTCAGGTGACTGTAATTGCTGTCGCAATTCATTAATTAAAAGGAAGATACGATGAAAACTGGACTGATTTCACTGGGACTGCTGACTTCCATTCTGCTCACCGGCTGCGACGAGGGCGCAAAGAGCGAGGAATGGTACAAGGCTCACAACAAAGAGCGTAAATCTAAATATGAAGAATGCCGTAAAGAACCCAATCCGCGCGGCACCGAAGACTGTCGCAACGCGATTGATGCCGATGTACACGCGGGCCAATTTACAAAGAGTCCAGAAAAGGGTTGGTAAAACCATACGAGCCGCCATGAGGCGGCTTTTTTACGTCATTCTTCAGCGATTCCATAGAACGCCTGTTCCACCTAATCCGTCAACTGACCCTGGCGTTACCCCCTGGAACAGTACATATTGTGATTTTGCCGGCGGCTGACGATACCATCTCAAGGTATAACAGG
The DNA here is from genome assembly GCF_016643525.1 of Pantoea sp. Morm. NCBI lineage: Bacteria > Pseudomonadati > Pseudomonadota > Gammaproteobacteria > Enterobacterales > Erwiniaceae > Pantoea > Pantoea sp. Morm. The sequence goes on from NZ_VOQX01000156.1 coordinate 3,410, forward strand.
GACCAGGCGGCCAACACCAGGCGAAATACGCCGGCTTCTCCTCTACTTGATTGGATAAAATTCCGGCAACAGTGGCTTGAGCACAATGCGATTTACAGCCGCCGGCATATACATCTCGTTTCGAAAACCGTACAGCGGTAAACATCTATCAAAAATGCCATTATTTACATTAAAGTAATGCCCGTTTTTCGCTCAGAGCGGACGTTTATCTGATCCCGTCCGCTTTGTGCCAAAAGCGGACTTTAATACGGCTCCAGAGTCTATTTTAGGAGTAGCTTACATCTGTCAGGCTTTAGCTAGCGGCTTCATTCGAAAACTAATCCCCATACGATTAATGGCATTCATAGTGGCAATAACAATGGTAAGTTCAACCAAATCTTTTTCACCGAATACAGAAAGCGCTGCGGAATATGCTTCATCAGAAGCATGCGTTTCACTTACACGGGTAACTTCTTCCGCCCATGAGAGCGCAGCTTGCTCTATATCCGAGAATAAATAGGTAGATTCTCTCCAGACAGGCACCAATACAATCTTCTCGACGGACATGCCACTCTTAATAAGATCGCGAGCATGTATATCTATACAGTGTGCACAACCATTGATCTGTGAAACTCTTAAAAAAATTAAATGAATCAGATCATCTGGCAAACTTGTCCCGGTAATGGCGTAATTATGGAGCGCTCCTATAGCCTTGCCACCTTCAGCGGAAACTCGAAACCAGTTTGGACGCTTCATCCTTATATCCTCTTATTGAGATGTTTAAGTAAGTATTTGTTAATAATCATGGTCTGTCACAGAACCGCTACGACTGAATTTAAATTCGTACGTCTGCTCAGACATTGTGATATTAGCCATTAAAGTCGTAGATAAAAGAGGCAAGAAATGAGTTAAACGGTAGGACAATCATAGGGGGATCTCGTCAAGTAAAAGAGGGAAACCATTTTCTGAAAGCAATCATTTTGTGCTGAAAAAACCACGATAATGTCCGTTTCCCGCGCATAGCGGACAGCAGATAATACTGCTCCAAAAGGTGCCAGCCTTGCAGCAAAGCTGGTGGCTTACCGCTCAGGTAAAGACGAGGCTACAGGGGCGCGGGGCTCAAGCGCGTTTCGCGCGGCGCTGGACGCTGAGTTTCAGGTGAAGCGCGAGGATGAGAACATCGCCCTGATTCTGGCCTGCACCAAAATGAAGGAGGCCGAGGAGTCGAAGCGCCGGCATTACGACCTGCAGCCGGTCAGGCTGTTCACGGATGAAGAGGGAGAGGAAATCCACTCGCTGGCCGTGTGGAATGTTTCACGCGAGGTTTCAGAGCTGGCACCTGAACTCAGTGACAGCGCAAAACTTACCGATAATCACATTGCACGTTCGAACCTGATCCGCAGCCGGGCCATGAACAACGAGATCTGCACGCATACAGCCATCCGGGATAATAAGAAAGCGCCTGGGCTTGACGTTAAAAACTTCAGTCGCTGGGTAGCCAAGCCTGAAAATGAAGCACTGCTTACGGTTGGGGCGGAGTGATGACGCTGATGACCAGACGGCAATGTGAGGAGTGAAGTGAGGAAAGGTGAGGAGCCGTGAGGAAGAGGGAGAATTTTCCTCACTTTCCTCACATATACACAGCGGAAGTGAGGAGAGTTCCTGAAACCCCTGATATGACTGGGCTGGGAGCGATTTTGAGAAAATCAGGTGAGGAGAGGTGAGGAACCGAAAAAGTGAGGAGCAAGTGAGGAAGTGTCGGGGCGGAACAACCGGCGGCATGCCATGTAGACCTTAACGTGCGCTTAATCGTCATTCAGGAGGGGGCATGTCCGAGCCCGCTTTTGACAACGGGCGTTCACGACGCTGTGGTTTAACGGCGAACGAAATTGATACCAGTCCAACTGAGCCGCTCTTTACGAACAGGAAAACGGAGAACGCTCTGGCTACATTAAGGTAAAAAGCGGGCAAGCACTGGGGCACTCAGGCCGTCAACGGAGGTATATGCCTTCGCCCTCCTAAACTTTTCCCTGCAGCGAGACGAAACCATCGCACCTGGTGTGCCCCAGTAATTCCGGACGTTGCAAACAGCATGATGTGATGCTCAACCTGGAGCGGGCAATCACTGAACACGCTCGGCAAGGCAGGCGTAACATCCCTGCTTAGCATAATGAATATGGACGTAGCTGACTGTGGGATCGTCAAAGAAATGATTCAGCCGACTTTTCGCCGCCGCACCGTCACAGATATCCGCCTCCAGCATAAAATGGTTTTCATCAAAGGCCCTTAGTGAAATGAGCCTGACAGCGAGTGATTCTGGAATTTCATTGATATATACCCCCTGATGAGTACAGCCTTCCCGGAGATAAATTGCATGTGTGCCGTGATAGGGGGTATCAGCAGGCTGATAGGTATGATTAATCAATATCGCTGTCTCACCGACAGGAATATCACTTAATGAAATTCTGTCGGGATAGCCGGGAAAACTGTCGACGTCTCTTCTTAGCGCACCGTGTTTTTTTAAGTAATGTTCATCCTGCCCAAAGAGATGAAGGAAGGGGGTTGCATCAAGCCCTGAAATTCTGAATTGCATGTTTGCCTCCTGTGATAGTCAGCA
>NZ_VOQX01000157.1:0-5777 GCF_016643525.1 Pantoea sp. Morm
TTCCAGCTGTGACGGCAGATAGGCGTTGCCGGCAAAAAGCACAAAGGTGGCGCTGACTTCACCCTGCGCGGTTTTGACCCGGTTGGGTGCGCCGTAGGTCACTGCCAGCGCCGCCGACTGCTCATAAATACGGCCGCCGTGCCGGCGAATTGCCTCGGCTTCACCTAACGCCAGATTGAGCGGATGCAGATGACCGCCGCGCCGGTCCAGCAGACCGCCGACGTAACGGTCGGTGGCCACTTCACGGCGGATACCGCGCTCGTCCAGCAGCTCCAGATCGCTGTTGCCGTAACGCGCCCAGCTGGCCTGCTGGCTGCGCAGATGCCCCATCTGGCGCTGATTGAGGGCTGCAAAAATGCCGCCGGGACGATAGTCGCAGGCGATGGCGTAACGATCGATGCGGTCGCGGATAATCTCCGCCCCTTCGAACATCATGCTGCCCAGCATCTGCGCAGTCTGTTTGCCGTAGCGCTGCTCAATCACATCGACATCGCGACTGTAGGAATTCACCACCTGGCCGCCGTTGCGGCCGCTGGCGCCAAAGCCGACGCGGGCCGCTTCCAGCACCACCACATCGTAACCGGCTTCGGTGAGAAACAGCGCGGAAGAGAGCCCGGTAAACCCGCCGCCGATGATGCAGACGTCACACTGAATGCTCTCCTGCAGCTGCGGCCACGGCGCGTGCGCGTTGGCGGTCGCGGCGTAATAACTTTGCACGTGGTGCATCATAACCTCCTGTAGCGCGTGAACTCAGAAATTGGCGGGCGTATGCGCGCTGACAATGCGACACGGCTGATCTGACGTATTGGTAAAACTGTGCGGCAAACCGGTGTCAATCACGTAGCTTTCGCCGCGGTTAAGGTGATAACTCTGACCGTTCACCACCAGGGTGATTTCCCCTTCCAGCACCGTGCCGGTCTCTTCCCCCGGATGGCGCAGCTTTTCACCGGTGCTGGCCCCCGGCTCGTAGCGCTCCAGCAGCATCGCCAGCGCGCGCTTCGCCGCACCGTTATCAATCAGCTGTAAAGAAACACCGAGGCTGCCGATCTCAACGCAATCATCCGGCCGTACGATGATGCGCGGCGTGGCATTCACTTTCGGCTCCGAGAAAAACTCCGACAGCGACAGCCCATACACTTTGAGTAGCTTTTGTAACGTGCTGACTGCCGGGCTGACTTTATCCTGCTCAATGGTACTGATGGCGCTGTGTGTTAAACCTGACAACTCAGCGACGCGACGCTGAGACAATCCCAACTCCTGCCGGATTTGCGATAAGCGTCGTCCGGGCGCCAGAGTGGCATCATTCATGGCTGCTTTTCCTTGTGATAACGTGCTGCGGCGTGGATAAAGGCCTCGAATAAACGGCGCGAGACCGGATCGCGATCGGATTGCCACTCCGGATGCCATTGCACCGCCAGCGCAAACGGATGCTGGCGCAGGCTGACGGCTTCGATCAGGCCATCCGGCGCGCGGGCTTCAATGCGTAACTGCGGGCCAGGCTCGCGGATGCCCTGGCCGTGCAGCGAATTGACCGCAAACGCGGCAGCGCTGCTCAGCAGCTGGCTCAGCAGGCCGTCGGGTTCGGGCTGCACCAGATGTGCCGGCGCGTACTGCTGTTCCAGCGGCTGGCTGTCATCTTCGCGGTGCTCCTGAAACAGGTGCGTCTGATGCAGCTGGCGATGCAGCGCGCCGCCGTTGGCGACCACCAGCTCCTGCAAACCGCGGCAGATGCCCAGCATCGGCATTTTTTTCCCGCTGGCGTGGGTGATAAGCGCAAAGGACAAGCGGTCACGCGACGGATCGGCATGCGCCTCATGACCCTCTTCACCGTAATGCCAGGGTTCAATATTGCTTGGACTGCCGGTGAGCAAAATGCCGTCCAGCAGCGTCATACTGTTTTCTAATAGCTGCGGCGCGTGCATCAGCTGATGCGGCAAAGGCAGCGGCACGCCACCGGCCAGCACCACGGCGTCGAGGTATTTGTTATGCACGGTCTGCCCAAGGTGGTTACCGATGGGGTTCTGGCACATCACTACGCCAATCAAAGGCTTGTCAAAAATAATGCCCATTACGTCTCCACGCTGCTGTTCAATATTTTCGCCGGTTTTGCGCGCTAAGTAGAAAAAGTGTGCAATATATTGTCAATCTAGCAACCGTCTGGTTGTTCTTCAAACAGAATTGTTACATTTGCACACCATTTGCGTTAGAGCTATGTTAGAGGTGTGGCTGTTATTTTGAGCATGTGCAAACCATCTTAAACGGTATAGGGCGGGTGGGAAGATGACGAACCTCGTGGAAGTAGAAGACTTCACGCGACACAGTGAAGAAAAACGAACCAGCGCGTTCCAGCTGGAGGTGAAAACCTGGCTGGAACGCCATCCGGAAACGCAGTATGTCGATATTCTGTTAAACGATCTCAACGGGGTATTTCGCGGTAAACGCATTCCCGTCTCCGCGTTAGCTAAGCTGGAAAAAGGGTGTTACTTTCCGGCCTCGGTTTTCGCCATGGACATTCTCGGTAATACCGTCGAGGAGGCCGGCCTCGGACAGGCGCTCGGCGAACCTGATAACCTCTGCATACCGGTCCCCGGGACCTTAATTCCTTCCGCCTCTGACCCGCAACGCATCGCCCAGTTGCTGCTGACTATGTGCGACCAAGATGGCACTCCCTTTGACGTTGAACCCCGAAACGTGCTGAACCGGCTGTGGCAACAGCTGCGCAATCGCGGTCTGTTTCCGGTGGTAGCGGTAGAGCTGGAGTTCTATCTGGTGGACAAAAAGCGCGATGCCGAAGGCTATATTCAGCCGCCGTGTGCGCCAGGCAGCGAAGAGCGCAACATGCAGAGTCAGGTGTATTCGCTGGATAATCTCGACCATTTCGCCGATGTACTGCGCGATATCGACGCGCTGGCGAAACTGCAGAATATCCCCGCCGACGGCGCGCTGGCGGAAGCCTCGCCGGGCCAGTTCGAAATCAACCTGCACCATACGCGCGATATCCTCAAAGCCTGTGACGACGCCATTCTGCTGAAGCGTCTGGTGCGCCAGGTGGCAGAAAACCACGGCATGACCGCCACCTTTATGGCCAAGCCGTATGAGGAGTATGCGGGCAGCGGCATGCACGTACACATCAGTATGCTGGATGCCGCCGACCACAACGCCTTTGCGCTGGATGATGGCAGCGATTCGCCGCTGCTGAAGCGCGCCCTGGCTGGCATGATCGATCTGATGCCGGCATCAATGGCGCTGCTGGCACCTAACGTCAACGCGTTTCGCCGCTTCCTGCCGGAGGCGTTTGTGCCGCTGCAGGCGTCATGGGGACACAATAACCGCACGGTGGCGCTGCGCATTCCCTGCGGCGATGTAGAAAACCATCGCGTCGAGTACCGTGTGGCGGGCGCCGATGCCAATCCGTATCTGGTGGTGTCAGCAATTATTGCCGGTATCTTGCACGGTCTGGATAATCAGCTACCCTTACCGCATCCGGTAAAGGGCAATGGTCACGAGGCGGAAGGGCTGGAACTGCCGATTCGCCAGAGCGATGCGCTGTACGAGTTTGAAAACAGCTATCCGCTGCAAAAGCTGCTCGGCGAGCGTTTCAGCGGCGTGTGGCACAGCTGCAAACAGTATGAGCTGCGCGAGTTTGAACGGCTGATCACCGCCACGGAAATTGACTGGATGTTAAAGAACGCCTGACCGACAGAAGAATTGATCCAACATCTTGTGTCGATGGCCTAAGTTGGGGCAAAATACGCGCCCTGCAAAAGACAAAACATAACCGACGCTTATTACGTCGGTTATTTTTTTGCATGGTGCTTTCACTACATGAACGAGGCCGGACACGCATCCGGATAGATAGACACTGAAACACGCTTGTGCGTGAGATTTGAGGAACAAAGATGGGACTGTTTACAATTGCACCAGCGCAGGCTGGTTCTCGCTTCCGTGATGATTATGGCGCGGCGACAATCGCAAACACTAATATCACTTCTCACTGCAGCACATTGCGCAGTATCCCTGTGGTACAACTGAACTCAGTTGTTGCTGTAGGGGGCCTGAACAATGTCGCTTAATACCTCTGCCGCACCACAGCGTGCACATCTGAAAAAATCTCTGACTCTGATCCCGGTCGTCATGATGGGCCTGGCGTATATGCAGCCAATGACCCTGTTTGATACCTTCGGCATCGTGTCAGGCCTCACCGACGGTCACGTCGCCACCGCTTATGCTTTCGCGCTGATCGCGATACTGTTTACTGCCGTGAGCTACGGCAAGCTGGTACGCCGCTTCCCATCTGCGGGCTCCGCTTACACCTATGCTCAGAAGGCTATCAGTCCGCACGTCGGCTTTATGGTGGGCTGGTCATCACTGCTGGACTATCTGTTCCTGCCGATGATCAACATCCTGCTGGCGAAAAGCTACTTTGAGTCGCTGGTGCCGGGCATTCCGTCGTGGATTTTCGTGGTGCTGCTGGTGGCGTTTATGACCATCTCCAACCTGCGTGGGATCAAAACCGTGGCCAACTTCAACAGCGTCATTGTGGTGCTGCAGGTAGTGGTGATGGCGGTGATCACCGGTATGGTGGTGTATGGTGTGGCACACGGTATTGGCGCTGGTACGCTGACCAGTACTAAGCCGTTCTGGTCTGAAAATGCGCAGGTGGTGCCGATGATTACCGGTGCGACCATTCTGTGCTTCTCGTTCCTTGGCTTTGACGGTATCAGCTCGCTGTCGGAAGAGACCAAAGATGCCGAGCGCACCATTCCACGCGCGATTTTCCTGACCGCGCTGATTGGTGGGGTGATCTTTATTGGCGTCTCGTACTTCCTGCAGCTATATTTCCCGGATATCTCGCGTTTCCAGAATCCGGACTCTTCACAGCCGGAAATCATGCTGTTCGTGGCGGGTAAAGCGCTGCAGATCGGCATTCTGATTTTCTCGGTGGTGACGGTGCTGGCCAGCGGCATGGCGGCACACGCCGGCGTTTCGCGTCTGATGTACGTGATGGGCCGTGACGGTGTGTTCCCGCAGCGTTTCTTTGGCTTCGTGCATCCGAAATTCCGCACGCCGTCGCTGAACGTGCTGCTGGTTGGTGCGGTAGCGCTGCTGGCGATCAACTTCGACCTGGTCACCGCAACGGCGCTGATTAACTTCGGTGCGCTGGTGGCGTTCACCTTTGTGAACCTGTCGGTGATTGCCCAGTTCTGGATTCGTGAGAAGCGTAACAAGACGCTGAAAGACCACCTCAACTATCTGGTGCTGCCCATCATGGGTGCGCTGACGGTGGGTGCGCTGTGGATCAACCTGGAAGAGACCTCAATGGTGCTCGGCCTGGTGTGGGCGGCGATTGGTATTGTTTACCTGGCGTTTGTGACCCGCACGTTCCGCAATCCGGTACCGCAGTTTAGCGAAGAGGTGTAAGGCTTTTCCCTCACCCTAACCCTCTCCCGCCCGCGGGAGAGGGAACCGCCCGAGCGTGTGTCAGGTATCAGCCCAGTAGCTGCACCAAAACGCACTATACCGCTCCCTCTCCCCGTGGGAGAGGGCCGGGGTGAGGGCACCAGAACGCACTATACCGCTCCCTCTCCCCGTGGGAGAGGGCCGGGGTGAGGGCACCAAAACGCACTATACTTCTCCCTCTCCCCGTGGGAGTGTACAGTCCGGGGACATGGCAGACAGGTGTTCGGGGACATAGTGAACACTTTTTAACATCCTTTACCCATGGTGATCGACTTTTTCTTCAGGTCGATCACCCCCACTTTTGTGCTGTACCACCA
>NZ_VOQX01000158.1:0-5699 GCF_016643525.1 Pantoea sp. Morm
GGAACAGGCGCGGAAAACGGCTGGAGAGCCCGAGGAAAATGCCGATGCCGGGCAGGTCGAAGGTCTGAATCAGCAGGCCTGCGGAGGCGTTGATGTTGTGCGCACTGTACTGCCCCTGTTCGACCAGTCCGGCAACCACGCCGTAATAGGCGGTGCCGCCAGCCAGGCATTTGGTCAGCGCAGGCAGCACATACACCTCGGCGATATGCAGTTTGTGTAACAGCGGTGCCAGCAGCTGCGTCAGCAGCTCAATGGCGCCGGCACTTTTCAGGATGCCCACCACCGACAAGGAAAGGATCAGCATCGGCAGCGAACCGAGCGCGAGGCGAATGGCGTCGGCACCCGAGGTGTTGATGATGGCGATCAGTCCCGGCTTCGTGTCGCTGTTCTCCACGCCCTGGTCTTCATCGCGCAGCGCGACGTCGGAAAGTTTGCGGGCAAAAAAGTGATAGGTTGAGGCGGCCGCCAGCACGCCGCCGCTGATAGAGAACAGCAGCGCGGCGCTCCAGTTGAGCCCGTCAGGAATCAGCGGATAAAAGGCGTTGGCCTGGCCCATCGCAAACAGCATCGCCAGCGTGGCCGCCATGTGGCGGTCTGACGTGCCGCGCTTCTCCATGATCGCCAGCGCGGCGAGCGGTGCGGCAAAACTGACAAAATTTAACTGGATGAGTGCGAACAGCGCCAGGCCGGTAATCCCCAGCGGCTTCAGTAACGGCGTGGCGTGGCGCACGACAAAATCCAGCACGCCTTTCACTTCGAGGTATTTCATGATGAATAGCATCACCACCATGATGGGAATCAGAGTGTAAAGCGCGACGTCGACCGCAGCTTTGCCCGACTCCATAATTATGCTGATGATATTCACGTGCTGACGTCGTCCCGTTACCGCAAAACGCTGGCCGCCGGGCCAGCAAAGCAAAAATCATAGCGGGTATGCGCGCTGTTGAGTAGTCAGCAAACAAAAAAGCCCCCAGGCGAGGGCTGCGATGATGGCGCGGAGGCGGTGTTAGCGCATGGTGACGAACTCTTCCGCCGCCGTCGGGTGAATCGCCACGGTGTTGTCGAAGTCTTTTTTGGTGGCGCCCATCTTCAGCGCCACCGCAAAGCCCTGCAGCATCTCATCCATGCCGTTGCCGATACCGTGAATACCCACAATCTTCTCTTCCGGCCCCACGCATACCAGCTTCATGCGGCACGGCTGACGGTGCTGGGTCACCGCGGTATACATGGCGGTGAACGACGATTTGTACACTTTTACCTGGTCGTCGCCATACTGCTCACGCGCCTGCGGTTCGGTCAGACCGACGGTGCCAATCGGCGGATGGCTGAACACCACGGTGGGAACGTTGCTGTAGTCGAGATGCTCGTCCGGCTTGTTATTAAACAGGCGTTCGGACAGGCGACGGCCTGCCGCCACGGCCACCGGCGTCAGCTCGACCGCACCGGTGTTATCACCTACCGCATAGATGCCTTTGACGTTGGTGTTCTGGAACTTGTCGACCTGAATGTAGCCTTTGTCATTCAGCGCCACACCGGTCACCGCCAGGTTGAGATTATCGGTAGCGGGTTCGCGGCCAATTGCCCACACCAGGCAATCCACCGTCTGCTGCTGGCCGTTTTCCAGCTGCAGCGTCAGGCTGCCGTCAGCATTCCTGATCACCGCTTTCGGGATCGATTCGGTGTGCAGCGTCGGACCTTCCGCCTGCATCACTTCTACCAGTGTCTCAACAATCAGCGGGTCGAAGCTGCGCAGCGGCGCATGCTGACGCACAAACAGGTGAGTTTCTGCGCCCAGCGCATTCACCACGCCGGCCAGCTCTACCGCAATATAGCCTGCGCCTACCACCGCAACGCGTTTTGGCAGCGCCTCCAGTTCAAAGAAGCCGTCGGAATTGATGCCGTACTCTGCGCCCGGCACCTGTGGATGGCTGGGACGACCGCCAGTGGCGATCAGGATATGGTCGGCGGTAATGGTCTCGCCGTTCACTTCCACCGTGTGGGCATCGACAAAGCGCGCGAACCCTTTGATCACTTCTACCTGGTTTTTACCCAGCACATTGTCGTACGAGGTGTGGATACGGTCGATGTAGGCGCTGCGGTTTTTCACCAGCGTTGACCAGTCAAAGCGATTAACGGTGGTATCAAAGCCGTAATCCGGACCGTACAGGTGAATTGCTTCGGCGATTTGCGCCGCATGCCACATCACTTTCTTCGGTACACAGCCGACGTTGACGCAGGTGCCGCCCAGCTCTTTCGCTTCGATCAGCGCGCACTTCTGGCCATACATCGCCGCACGGTTAATGGAGGCGATACCGCCGCTGCCGCCGCCAATGGCGAGGTAATCAAAATGTCTGGTCATCCGTTGTGTCCATCTGTTGGAGGAAAACTGGCATAGAGTGTAACGCCGCTTCAGTTACCGGCGCAAAGTTTGCACCTATGTATGTAATAGGGTTGAATGCCGGCAAGGGGTTGGCTTAAAGGAACTTATCATGCACCTGACATTTCTTGGTACCGGCGCGGGCGCGCCCAGCCTGCAGCGCAACGTCACCGCCATTGCGCTGACGCTGTCGAAACGCGGTGAGACCTGGCTGTTCGACTGTGGCGAAGCGACGCAGCATCAGTTTATGCGATCGGCGCTTAAGCCCGGCAAGCTGGAAAAAATCTTTATTACCCATTTGCATGGCGATCACATCTTTGGCCTGCCGGGTCTGCTCACCAGCCGTTCGATGGCGGGCCTGACCGAGCCGATGACGCTGTACGGTCCGAAAGGATTGCGCCAGTTTGTCGAGACCGCGCTCAGCCTGAGTGGCTCTTATACCGGCTATCCACTGGAGATTGTCGAGATCGAAGCCGGTCCGGTGCTGGATAACGGTGAGTTTCGCGTCACTGCTTATGCGCTGAACCACGTGGTCGAGTGCTATGGCTACCGCATCGAACAGCATGATAAGCCAGGCTTCCTTGACGCACCGCGCCTGAAGGCGGAAGGCGTGCCGCGCGGCCCGTGGTATCAGGATCTGAAACAGGGCAAACGCATCACGCTGGAAGATGGCCGCGAGATCAACGGCGCCGACTATCTTGGCCCGGCCACCAAAGGCAAAGTGCTGGCGATCTTCGGCGATACCGGCCCTACCGAGGTTGCGTTGCAGCTGGCGGCGAACGCCGATGTGATGGTGCATGAAACCACGCTGGAAGCGGCGATGGCGGAAAAAGCCAACGGGCGCGGCCACTCGACTACGGTGCAGGCGGCCAGCGTGGCACAGCGCGCTGGCGCAAAACGCATGATCGCTACGCACTTTAGCTCGCGCTATTTGTCACAGGATCGGGAAAGGCTGCTGGCTGAGTGCCAGTCGGTGTTTCCGGCCACCGAACTGGCCCATGATTTTGCGATATTTGAGGTGTAGCGCTTATTCCGGCACGATTTGCGTCACGCTGTAGTGACCGGTGCCGGCGGGCACCAGCTTCTGGTGCAGCCACGGCAGCAGCTCTTCCATCTGCGCTTTCAGCTTCCACGGCGGGTTGATGACAATCATCCCGGACGCGGTCATGCCGCGCTGATCGCTGTCCGGACGTACTGCCAGCTCGATCTGCAGAATATTGCGGATGCCGGTGGCTTCCAGATCCTTCAGCATGTGCTTGATCTGCTGGCGCAACACCACCGGATACCACAGCGCATAGACACCGGTGGCGAAACGTTTGTGACCTTCCTGAATGCCTTTCACCACATCCTGATAATCGCTTTTCATTTCGTACGGCGGGTCGATAAGGATCAGGCCGCGACGGGTCGGTGGCGGCAGTTTGGCCTTCAGCTGCTGATAACCATCCGCGCGTTCAACGCGGGCGCGCGCATCTTTACTGAACTCACTGCGCAGCAGCGGGTAATCGGTCGGATGCAGTTCGGTGAGCTGCAGCTTATCCTCGTCGCGCAGCAGATGGCGGGCGATCAGCGGCGAGCCAGGGTAATAGCGCAGCGTACCGGTTGGGTTAAGGTTGCGAATCGCCGCCAGATAGGGCTTCAGCAGCGCCGGTGCGTCCGGCTGTTGCCAGATACGCGCAATGCCTTCCAGATATTCGCCGGTACGTTCGGCGTGCTCACCGCTCAGCTGGTAACGTCCGGCACCGGCGTGGGTGTCCAGATAGAGGAAAGGTTTCTCCTTCTCCATCAGGGCGGTGAGGATCAGGCTTTCAACGGTGTGTTTCAGCACGTCGGCGTGGTTGCCGGCATGAAAACTGTGGCGATAACTCAGCATAAAAAAGAGGGGTCCGCGGTTGGATCAATGAAGTCGAATAGATCGTGTGTGGCGCGATTATAGCCGCGCCGCATAAAAATTGCTGACGTTTTACCATCCGCTTAAGTTTTCAGCGCCCGGGTCGCTTTAGCGGAATGCGACCGGTCTGGTAGAGAACTAATTTCACTTAGGGATAATTCGACTCTCGAAATTTTACCGCAGATTAAGTAAGTTAGTAGCCGAAAACGAAGCGGTCGCGAGCGAAATGCCAGGAATGCGTCTCTGGCAAGGAAACTTTTCGGCCATGGCCGTATAATTTTTTGCTTCAAGCATCCTTAATAACTCCTGGTGACAATAATGAAAAAAATGACTGGTATCGCGGTGGCAAGCCTGCTGGCACTGGCTGGTTGCGCGAAACAACAGCCTGTTCATAGCCTGGTAACGCCGCCCGCCGCCGACGCTCAGCCGATAGCTGAATCCGCTGCACGGCCTGACGGCCAGCCGTTTGTAACCGAAGCGCCAGCCCAGCCGGCCGCTGCCTCGTTCGCTGACGATCGCGCCAGCAACATTCAGCAGTGCCGTAAAGAGCTGGATGCGATGCGCCTCTACAGCCAGGCGTCTTACGACAGCTACCAGGCGGAATTCCAGAAAATTGGCGCGCAGACCAACAAATATCTGCAGATTAAAGATTCGATCGGCGCGGATATTAACGATTTAGTCATGCCGCGCTATCAGTTCCAGATCCGTGAACTGTGCTTCCGCATTAAAACCCGTCTGTCACAGCTGATTATTCGCCAGGCCGGTTAACAATAACGGCGCAAGCCGACCCCTTTTTTAACAGCGCGACAACCTCGCGCGGTGGATGGCTTCATCTCAATTAACATATTGAGATGAGGCCTTTTGTTTTCTTAGCGGCAAGGAGCCGCGACTGGAGGTTTTGATGACACAGCGTCATCTGCTGGCGGTGCTGATTAGCGCGGCCTTACTGCTACCCGGACAGGCCGCGTCAGCGGCTGATGATGACATGCTGCGCGCGTTCAGCGAAGCAGCGCGCACCCTGCCGCCGGCACCGGCAGCAAAACCACAGCCACCTGCAAAACCGGCCGCAAAACCGGCCGCAAAACCGGCGGCGAAAACCGTCAGCAAGGCAGAGAAAAAAGCCGCAACAGCGCCCGATCACAGTTCGGAACTGACGCGTCTGCGCCTCCGCGTGGCGCAACTCGAAAAGCTGTCTGCGACACCTGCGGTGAAAGCGGACGATGCGTTAAAGGCGCAGCTGGCTGCCAGCGACAAAAAACTGGCAGCGCTCAGCGCGGAGAAGCAGCAGCAGGAGAAAAACATCGCCACGCTGCAGCAGGCGTTGAAAGAGGCACAGCAGCAGCAAAGCGCCGGCAGCGCCCAGCTGACGAAACAGCTCAGCGACGCGCGCGCGGCGGCCACCCAGAGCGTCGACGCGCTGAAAGCGCTGAAAGC
>NZ_VOQX01000159.1:0-5430 GCF_016643525.1 Pantoea sp. Morm
GAACAGGTGCGCATAAATGCGCACCCTACGGGATCGTGCATCGTTGCCATTAATGGTAATGAAACACGTACCGTGCGTAATCCGTGTAGGGTCGCCATTCATGGCGACCTGAGTGATTACGCGTTCAGCGCTTTGGTGATCTTCTCGTACAGATCGCCGGACAGATTCTCCAGCCCCTGCAGCGTTTCCAGCGCCTTGCGCATCAGCGCCTGACGTTCGGCATCATAACGCTTCAGACGAATCAGCGGCTCAATCATGCGCGCTGCCACCTGCGGGTTGCGGCGGTTGAGATCGGTCAGCATCTCCACCAGGAATTGGTAGCCGCTGCCATCTTTGGCGTGGAAGGCTGCCGGATTGGCCGAGGCAAACGCGCCAATCAGTGAACGGATGCGGTTCGGGTTACCCATGGTGAACGAGCGATGCGTCAGCAAGCTACGTACCTTGCTCAGCACGTCAGCCGCCGGGCTGGTGGCCTGCAACATAAACCACTTATCCATCACCAGACCATCCTGATGCCAGCGCTCGTCGTACGCCGCCAGCAGCGCATCACGGCACGGCAACTGCGCCGCCACCGCCGCTGACAGCGCGGCCAGCGCGTCGGTCATGTTGCTGGCTTTGTCGTACTGCGCCTGCACCAGTTTGCTGGCCTGCTCCGCGTCCGCAAACGCCAGATAGCTCAGGCAGACATTCTTCAGCGCGCGCTTGCCGATCTCGGCATGCTCGACTTTGTAGTCGCTGCTCTGGCTGGCGAGATACACCGCATAGAATTCATCGCTCAGCTCATTCGCCAGCGTGCGCACCAGCGCCGCGCGGACTGCGGCAATCGCCAGCGGGTCGATCACCTCGAACAACTCGGCGATCTCATTCTCTGACGGCAGCGACAGGATCAGCGCCATCAGCGCCGGATCGCCCTGCTCATCCAGCAGCACCGCGCGGAAAGCATCGGCGACGTGCAGCGGCAGCGACAGCGGCTGGCCCTGCTGGTGGCGCGCCACGTTGAGGCGGATATACGTCGCCAGCAGGCTTTGCGCGGCATCCCAGCGCGAGAAGTCGTTGCGCGCGTGGCGCATCAGGAAAGTCAGCTGCGCATCGCTCCATTTATAGTCGAGCTTCACCGGTGCGGAGAATTCCCGCAGCAGCGACGGCACCGGCTGGAAATAGACGTTGTCGAAAATGAAGGTCTGGAACTCGTCGGTAACGTTCAGCACGTGATGAACCGGATGACCGTTGTGCTGCAACGGAATGACCTTGCCTTCACCGTCATACAGTTCGATATCCAGCGGAATGTGCAGCGGCAGCTTCTCTTTTTGATCGGCGGTCGGGGGCGTGTGCTGCGTGACGTGCAGCGTGTACTGCTCCAGCTCCGGGTTGTAGTCATCACGCACCGTCAGCACCGGCGTGCCCGACTGACTGTACCAGCGGCGGAATTGTGACAAATCGACGTTGGAGGCATCTTCCATCGCCTGCACGAAATCATCACAGGTGGCGGCGCTGCCATCGTGACGCTCGAAATAGAGCTGCATCCCCTGCTGGAACTGCTCTTCACCCAGCAGCGTGTGCAGCATGCGAATCACTTCAGAACCCTTCTCATACACCGTCAGGGTGTAGAAGTTGTTCATTTCGATCACCTGATCCGGGCGGATCGGATGGGCCATCGGGCTGGCATCCTCGGCGAACTGCGCGCCGCGCATCACGCGCACATTATCAATACGGTTGACCGCGCGCGAGCCGAGATCGGAGCTGAACTCCTGATCGCGGAAGACCGTCAGACCCTCTTTCAGGCTGAGCTGGAACCAGTCGCGGCAGGTCACGCGGTTGCCGGTCCAGTTGTGGAAATATTCGTGACCAATCACGGCTTCAATGCCGAGATAGTCTTTGTCGGTGGCGGTTTCCGCTTTGGCCAGCACGTATTTGGAGTTGAAGACGTTGAGGCCTTTATTCTCCATCGCGCCCATGTTGAAGAAATCCACCGCGACGATCATAAAGATATCGAGGTCATATTCGAGGCCGAACCGCTCTTCGTCCCATTTCATGCTGGCTTTGAGCGATGTCATCGCCCAGTCCGCGCGGTCCAGGTTGCCGCGATCGACAAAAATTTCCAGCGCCACGTTACGGCCGGAACGGGTGGTAAAGCTGTCACGCAGCACATCGAAATCGCCGGCGACCAGCGCAAACAGGTAGCAGGGTTTCGGGAACGGATCCTGCCATTTCACCCAGTGACGCCCATCCTCGTGCTGACCGCTCTCCAGTTTGTTGCCGTTGGACAGCAGGTACGGATAGCTAGCCGCGTCGGCGATCAGGGTGGTGGTGAAGCGCGCCAGCACGTCCGGGCGATCGAGATACCAGGTGATATGCCGGAAGCCTTCGGCTTCACACTGGGTGCAGAGCGCCTCGCCGGATTTATACAGCCCTTCCAGCGCGGTGTTTTTATCCGGATGGATTTCATTAATGATGGTCAGGGTAAAGTTGTCCGGCAGCTGGCTGATGATCAGTGCGCCCTGCTCTTCGCGGTAGTGCGGCCACGGATTGCCATCCACCGCCAGCGACAGCAGCGTCAGCGCCTCACCGTCCAGACGCAGTTCAGCCTGCTGCGCGCCAAGGCGTTTTACCTGACTGACGGCGGTGACGCGCGTGGTCGCCGCATCAAGATCAAACGTCAGGTCGATATCGGTGATGGTGTAATCCGGCGCCCGGTAGTCGTGGCGATATTTAATTTGCGGCTGTTGCGTCATAAATCCTTCTCGCATCGTTAATATAGTCAACCCTCAGAGTCTAAGCGGGTTGCGCCCGGGTTGCCACGCACAATGCGTGCGTTGCGCCAAAAGTCTACAATTCATTAACAATGGCACAAATGACCCTCGACCTGTCACCTGCAATTATGGTGTGATCGCGGTGATTACTGTTTTATACTCCTGCGTCTTTATGACTTTGTTGAATACCGGGCTCTGCTCCGCGGAAGAGGATGCTGAAACGCACCATGACTGGACACGCTTCCCCGATTTTGACCACGCTGCTTGATACCGATGCCTATAAGCTTCACATGCAGCAGGCCGTTTATCATCGTTACTACGATGTCCCGGTAACGGCAGAATTTCGCTGCCGCAGCGATGAGCAGCTCGGCCAGTATGCCGACGCCATCCGCACGCACATTACTGCCATGCAATCTCTGGCGCTGAGCGATGACGAATATCGTTACCTCAGCAGCTTACCGTTTTTCCAGCAGGATTATCTCGACTGGCTGCGCCAGTTCCGCTTCGATGCCTCGCAGGTTGAGGTGCGCGACGATCACGGACATCTGCGCATTCAGATTCGCGGCCCGTGGCGTGAAGTGATTCTGTGGGAAGTGCCGCTGCTGGCGCTGATCAGCGAAGTGGTACACCGTCACCGGACGCCGGAAAGCGGCGCGGAACAGGCGGTGGCGCATCTGCAGCAGAAGCTGGTGCACTTCCGTGAGCAGGTGGGCGATCTCGATATGTCGCGCTTCCAGCTGATGGACTTTGGCACGCGCCGTCGTTATTCGCGCGCGGTGCAGGAAGCGATTGTCACCACGCTGAAAAACGAATTCCCGTGGCTGCTGGGCACCAGTAACTACGATCTGGCGCGCCGGTTGCAGCTTAACCCGGTCGGAACCCAGGCACATGAATGGTTCCAGGCACATCAGCAGATCAGCCCGGTACTGGCCAACAGCCAGCGCGCGGCGCTGCAGTCGTGGCTGGATGAGTACGATAACCAGCTCGGCATTGCCCTGACCGACTGCATCACGATGGACGCCTTCCTGCGTGATTTCGGCCCCGGTTTTGCCCATCGCTATCAGGGCCTGCGCCATGATTCGGGCGATCCGGTGGAGTGGGGAGAAAAAGCCATTGCGCATTATCAGCGGCTGAATATCGATCCGCTCAGCAAAACGCTGGTGTTCTCCGACAATCTCAACCTCGATAAAGCGCTGGCGCTGTATCGGCATTTCGGTCAGCGCGCGAACGTGGTATTTGGCATCGGCACCCGCCTCACCTGCGATATTCCCGGCGTCACGCCTTTGAATATCGTGATCAAACTGGTGAGCTGCAACGGTAAACCGGTGGCCAAACTCTCCGACAGTCCCGGTAAAACCATCTGCCAGGATAAAGCCTTCGTGCGCGCCCTGCGCAAAGCCTTCGACCTGCCGCTGGTCAAACGCGCCAGCTAATTGGCCTGAGCAGGGTGCCTGCGCCCTGCTCTGCGCCAGAAAATCTCTTTATTCTCCGGCAATTTTGCTTGTTTCCTGGTGGCTCGCAAGTAACATAGCTAAACCCCGGAATGGGGCTTATTTCACTCCATCTTCATTTATATAGAGAGATTTTTATGAGCGTAGTGCCTGTAGCGGATGTACTGCACGGCCGTGTCGCGGTTGACAGTGAAGTCACCGTACGTGGTTGGGTACGTACCCGAAGAGATTCCAAAGCCGGTCTTTCCTTCATCGCCGTTTATGACGGTTCCTGCTTTAATCCCGTTCAGGCCGTCGTCAATAATTCTCTGAATAATTATCAGGATGAAGTGCTGCGTCTGACCACCGGCTGTTCGGTGATCGTCACCGGTAAAGTGGTGGAATCGCCGGGTGAAGGCCAGGCATTCGAACTGCAGGCGACCCAGGTTGAAGTCACCGGCTGGGTGGACGATCCGGATACCTATCCGATGGCGGCTAAACGTCACAGCATCGAATACCTGCGCGAAGTGGCGCACCTGCGTCCGCGCACCAATATTGTCGGTGCCGTGGCGCGCGTACGTCATACGCTGGCGCAGGCGCTGCATCGCTTCTTCCATGAAAACGGCTATTTCTGGGTCTCCACGCCACTGATCACCGCCTCTGACACCGAAGGTGCTGGCGAGATGTTCCGCGTTTCAACGCTGGATCTGGAAAACCTGCCGCGCGACCCGCAGGGCAAAGTCGATTTCGATAAAGACTTCTTTGGTAAAGAGGCTTTCCTGACCGTTTCCGGCCAGCTGAACGCCGAGACCTATGCCTGTGCGCTGTCCAAAGTGTACACCTTTGGGCCAACGTTCCGTGCCGAAAACTCGAATACCAGCCGTCACTTAGCGGAATTCTGGATGCTGGAGCCGGAAGTGGCGTTCGCCACGCTGGACGATGCAGCCGCCCTGGCGGAAGCGATGCTGAAGTACGTGTTTAAAGCGGTGCTGGAAGAGCGCGCAGATGATATGGCGTTCTTCGCCGAGCGCGTCGACAAAGAAGCCATCGCCCGTCTGGAGCGCTTCATCACCACGGATTTCGCCCAGGTAGACTACACCGACGCCGTCAACATCCTGCTGAAAAGCGGCCAGAGCTTCGAGAACCCGGTGTCATGGGGCGTCGATCTCTCTTCCGAACACGAGCGTTATCTGGCGGAGAAACACTTTAAAGCGCCGGTGGTGGTGAAGAACTACCCGAAAGATATTAAA
>NZ_VOQX01000016.1:0-76539 GCF_016643525.1 Pantoea sp. Morm
CGGCGTGGCCTGGGCAGTCAACGTGTGCGTAGTGACGGGTCGGGGTTTCATATTCAACGTGAGAGGTGTTGATGGTGATACCACGAGCCTTCTCTTCTGGCGCGTTATCGATCTGATCGAATGCACGAGCCTGGCCGCCGTAGGTTTTAGCCAGAACGGTGGTGATGGCTGCAGTCAGAGTGGTTTTACCGTGGTCAACGTGACCGATGGTGCCCACGTTTACGTGCAGTTTGTTACGTTGAAATTGCTCTTTCGCCATGGCGATAATCCTTACGTTATGCCTTCATCAGTGATGAAGGCATCAGTTCACAATTTTTAAACCGTAGCCTTATTTGCTACGAGCTTCAATAACGGCCTGAGCGACGTTGTTCGGCGCATCATCGTACTTCAGGAACTCCATGGAGTAAGAAGCACGGCCTTTGGTCAGGGAACGCAACTGAGTCGCGTATCCGAACATTTCAGACAGCGGAACTTCAGCGTGAATCTGAACGCCAGTCGCGTTAGATTCCTGACCTTTCAGCATACCACGACGGCGGCTCAGGTCACCGATAACGTCACCGGTGTTCTCTTCTGGGGTTTCTACTTCAACCTTCATGATTGGCTCAAGCAGAACCGGCTGTGCTTTCTTAAAGCCATCTTTGAAGGCGATAGAAGCGGCCAGTTTAAACGCCAGCTCAGAGGAGTCAACGTCATGGTAAGAACCGAAGTGCAGACGCACGCCCAGATCAACTACCGGGTAACCGGCCAGTGGACCAGACTTCAGCTGCTCCTGGATACCTTTATCAACCGCAGGGATGTATTCACCAGGAATCACACCACCTTTGATATCGTTGACAAATTCGTAGCCTTTCGGATTCGAACCCGGCTCCAGTGGGTACATGTCGATAACAACATGACCGTACTGACCACGACCACCAGACTGCTTGGCGTGTTTACCTTCGATATCGGTAACTTTAGAGCGAATCGCTTCGCGGTAAGCAACCTGAGGTTTACCGACGTTCGCTTCAACGTTGAATTCACGCTTCATGCGGTCAACGATGATGTCGAGGTGCAGCTCACCCATACCAGCGATGATGGTCTGGTTAGACTCTTCGTCAGTCCATACGCGGAATGACGGGTCTTCTTTCGCCAGACGACCCAGAGCCAGACCCATTTTTTCCTGGTCAGCTTTGGTTTTCGGCTCAACGGCGATAGAAATTACCGGCTCAGGGAATTCCATACGCTCCAGAATGATCGGGTTAGAGGGATCACACAGGGTATCACCGGTGATCACGTCTTTCAGACCGATTGCTGCAGCGATGTCGCCTGCGCGAACTTCGCTGATCTCTTCACGTTTGTTGGCGTGCATCTGAACGATACGACCGAAACGCTCACGTGCAGATTTCACGGAGTTCAGTACGGTATCGCCCGAGTTAACCACACCCGAGTAAACGCGGAAGAAGGTCAGGTTACCTACGAACGGGTCGTTGGCAATTTTGAACGCCAGCGCAGAGAACGGCTCGTCGTCAGTTGCGTGACGCTCAGCCGGGGTATCTTTACCGTCGTCCAGGATACCGTTGATCGCCGGAACGTCAGTTGGTGCTGGCAGATATTCAACGACTGCATCCAGCATCGCCTGAACACCTTTGTTCTTAAATGCAGAACCACAGGTCACGAGGATGATCTCGTTGTTCAGTACGCGCTTACGCAGAGCAGATTTGATCTCTTCTTCAGACAGTTCTTCACCGCTAAAGAATTTCTCCATCAGCTCTTCAGAAGCTTCAGCAGCTGCTTCAATCAGCTTGCCACGCCACTCTTCAGCCAGTTCCTGCAACTCAGCACGGATATCTTCGTAAACGAAGGTAGTGCCCTGATCGGCGTCGTTCCAGTTGATCTCTTTCATCTTGATCAGGTCAACAACACCGGTGAAGTTCTCTTCTGCGCCGATAGCCAGCTGCAGTGGAACCGGAGTTGCGCCCAGACGTGATTCGATCTGACCAACTACTTTCAGGAAGTTCGCACCCATACGGTCCATTTTGTTAACGAACGCGATACGTGGAACTTTATATTTGTTTGCCTGACGCCATACGGTTTCAGACTGCGGCTGCACGCCACCTACTGCACAGTAAACCATTACTGCGCCGTCGAGCACACGCATAGAACGTTCTACTTCGATGGTGAAGTCAACGTGTCCTGGGGTGTCGATGATGTTGATGCGGTGCGGCTCAAACTGCTTCGCCATACCTGACCAGAACGCAGTGGTCGCTGCAGAGGTGATGGTAATACCACGCTCCTGCTCCTGCGCCATCCAGTCCATGGTTGCAGCGCCATCATGCACTTCACCGATTTTGTGGTTAACACCGGTGTAGAACAGGATACGCTCGGTGGTAGTGGTTTTACCGGCGTCAATGTGTGCGCTGATACCGATGTTACGGTAGCGCGCAATGGGTGTTGTACGAGCCATTTGATTCCTCTGATTCTCGGACGTTCAATGTAAGTCGACCCCAGCGGGTTGGCTGAATGAGCGCCCGCTGGTTTAACAACAACTACGTGGCGATTACCAGCGGTAGTGTGCGAACGCCTTGTTGGCTTCAGCCATACGGTGAACGTCTTCACGTTTCTTCACTGCAGTACCTTTGTTTTCTGCAGCGTCAGAAAGTTCGTTCGCCAGGCGGAGAGCCATCGATTTATCACCGCGTTTACGAGCAGCTTCTACGATCCAACGCATTGCCAGGGCATTACGACGAACCGGACGGACTTCAACTGGAACCTGGTAGGTTGAACCACCAACGCGACGTGACTTAACTTCGACAGTCGGACGTACGTTTTCGAGTGCAACTTCGAAAGCTTCCAGACCATCTTTACCAGCACGTTGAGCCAGGGTATCAAGTGCGGTATAGACGATTGATTCAGCAGTAGATTTTTTACCATCTACCATCAGGATATTTACAAATTTAGCCAGCAGCTCTGATCCGAACTTAGGATCCGGCAGAATTTTACGCTGACCAATGACGCGACGACGTGGCATGGAAATACTCCGTTGTTAATTCAGGATTGTCCAAAACTCTACGAGTTTATTTTGACATTAAAGTTAAAACGTTTGGCCTTACTTAACGGAGAACCATTAAGCCTTTGGCTTCTTCACGCCGTACTTGGAGCGAGCCTGCTTACGGTCTTTAACACCTGAGCAGTCCAGCGCGCCACGAACGGTGTGGTAACGCACACCTGGCAGGTCTTTTACACGACCGCCACGGATCAGGATCACGGAGTGCTCCTGCAGGTTATGACCTTCACCGCCGATGTAGGAGGTGACTTCAAAACCGTTAGTCAAACGCACACGGCAGACTTTACGCAGTGCGGAGTTTGGTTTTTTCGGGGTAGTGGTGTAAACACGAGTACAAACACCACGTTTTTGCGGGCAAGCTTCCAGCGCCGGCACGTTGCTTTTAGCAACCTGACGAACGCGTGGTTTGCGAACCAGCTGGTTAACTGTTGCCATTAAATAGCTCCTGGATTTAGCTTTTGCTTCGTAAACACGTAATAAATCGCCTCGTATTACTACGAGGAGGCAGAATTTTAGGGCTGTGCCCATAGGGTGTCAAGAAATAACCAGGTTTTACCCTTCACCAGGCCACTTGTTGTGGGTGCTTCGTCGTCAGCGTAACGAAACCAGTATAGTTCAGACGCGACACATTGGTCGAAATTTGCGCAGTCAGCCCGCGCGCCATCACGTCTTCTTCTAATACCCACAGCGTGGCAGGCGACGCCAGCAGCTGCTGCAGCTTCTGACTGCCTGCCAGCGCGGCCGTCACACCATCCTGTAACAGCAGCACGTCATCGCCCTCCTGTAACAGCAGCAGCAGGCTATCGAAATCGCATTGCCAGGGAGAGTGCAGCAGGGTGTAGAGCATGGTCAGTTCTCAGAAACGGAGGATACGGTCATAAGTTGCCAGCGTCTGGCGCAGCGCGGCAGGTTCCAGCAGCTGCGCATCCAGCACGCGCGCTGCCGTGAGACTCTGGCCACGTGCCAGCAGAGACGCCTGACAGATATAGCAGCGTTCGATGTCGTATAGCGCCAGCACGCCAAAGGTCGCAATATAGTCACGCGCCAGAATCTGCGCCGGCTGCTGATCGCGGTTGAGCTGCAGCACGCCGTCGCCAATAAAGAACAGGCCGATATCCTCACTCAGCGCGCCGGTCGCCAGCACAGCATCCAGCCCTTCCCGGCCAGCACTGCTGCCGTGCGGAGCCTGCGTAAACAGAAACGCCACACGGTTCATCAGAACTGCACCAGTCGATCGCAGCTCAGGGCGGCTTCCGCCAGCGCGCCCAGGCCGCTAAGGGTAAATCCGGGCTGCAGATTGCTGGCCGCCAGCTGCAGGCGCGCTGCCTCCTGCGCATCGGTCACGCCGCGCCGCAACGCGGCTGCCACACAGATATTCAGCGCCGCGCCACTGTCGTCGCGCAGCTGCTGCCAGGCGCGCACCATGTCCACTTCATCGCTGGCCGGCGCGCTGAGCTGGTTAGCATTCAGCACGCCCTCGCGGTAAAAGAACACGCTTTCCAGCTGATGTCCCTGTGCCAGCAGCGCACGGGCAAACAGCAGCGCGCTACTGGCGTGCTGTGTGCCGTAAGCCGGCCCGGTCACCAGCAGCGTGTAGCGCATTAGCGATCCTGCCCCTGCAGATCGCCACTCTTAAACTGGCGGATATACAGATACACGGTGTGCTTAGAAATATTGAGGCGATCGGCCACCTGGTTAATGGCGTCCTTAATATCGAAAATGCCCTTCTCGTACAGATTGAGGACGATCTGGCGATTCTTGGCGTTATTCGACACGTTGCGGTCGGCGCTCACCTCTTCAATAGTGAACTCCAGCGTCTGGGTGACCAGATCCTCTACCGAGCTGGCAAAGTTGACGTTGGAATCCACCTGCTGCGTTTCCGGCGGCATGAACGTCGACATAATCTGCGAAAACGGTACGTCCAGGTTCATATTGATGCACAGCAGGCCAATCACCCGCTGCTGCCGGTTACGAATCGCAATGGTTACCGACTTCATCAGTACACCACTTTTGGCCCGCGTGAAGTAGGCGCGCGACACATTGCTCTCCGCGCCGTGCATATCATGCAGCATGCGCAGCGCCAGATCGGTAATCGGGGAACCCACTTTGCGGCCGGTATGTTCGCCGTTGGCGATACGCACGGCGGAGCATTTAAGATCTTCCAGAGAGTGCAGCACGATTTCGCAGTGCGAGCCAATCAGCATCGCCAGACCGTCGACCACCGCTTCGTAGGATTTAAGAATATCGTAGTCTGCTTGTTCGAACGGACGCTGCTCCAGTAAATCGAAGTCAGTCAGTTCGCCGGGATTGAATGGATTAGACATCGAAGACATTACCCTAAATGGCTGGAGCCTGTCTCGACAGCATTGGGGCAGACTCATCTTATGATCATTGTGCAGGCGCTAGTCTGGCAAATGTCGCCGTTTTTAGCCAGAGCTTTACTCATCGCGCCGCAAATTCAGGATGAGCGAAAACAAAACCGCCGCCCGAAGGCGGCGGTGCAAGTCAGCTTACTGCGCTTTCTTGTCAGCAGCGGCCGGAGCCTGCGCTTTCTCATCGGCTTTCGGCGCCGGCTTGATGTCGAGCAGCTCAACATCGAACACCAGCGTTGAGTTGGCCGGAATACCCGGTACGCCGTTTTTGCCGTAAGCCAGGTTCGGTGGGATCACCAGCTTGATCTTACCGCCTTTCTTCACGTGCTTCAGACCTTCGGTCCAGCCCGGGATTACGCCGTCCAGACGGAACGACAGCGGCTCGCCGCGCGTGTAAGAGTTGTCGAACTCGGTGCCGTCAATCAGCGTACCTTTGTAGTTAACCACCACGGTATCGCTGTCTTTCGGGGTTTCACCGCTGCCCTCTTTCTCTACCTGATACAGCAGGCCAGATTCGGTTTTCTTCACGCCCTTCTCTTTGGCGAACTTGTCCGCGTAAGCGGTGCCTTTGTCGGCATTCTCTTTCGCGTCTTTTTCCATCTTCGCCTGAGCGGCCCCTTTCACGCGGCCTTCAAACGCCTGCAGCGTCTGCTCAATCTCTTCGTCAGACAGCTTGCTCTTGCCGCCAAACGCATCCTGAACACCGGCAATCAGCTGGTCTTTGTCCAGTTTGATACCCAGTTTCTCCTGCTCCTTCAGAGAGTTGTCCATGTAGCGACCCAGGGAGGCGCCCAGCGCATAGGCTGACTGCTGGTCTTCGTTTTTGAAGGCAGCATTTTTCGGCGCCTGTGGCGCAGCCTGCGCTGCGTCAGCCGGTGCCGCAGTGGTTTCTGCTGCCATTGCCAGCGGTGCATTCAGCGCGACGGCCATGGTGGTAGCTAACAATGTGACTTTAAACAGTGATTTCATCCTTTCTCCAAAACCGAAGCTTCAAAACCTCGGGAATCATTGCGGACAGTGGCCCACACTATAACTTTACGTGGCAGTGGCGAACACTCCCACAGTGTAATTACCCGGTCAACCTCCGACCTTTTTTGCTTCAGGAAGTTTCATCAGAGATATAGGCGCAACGCGGGAATTCAATGCATACGCCAGACCGAAGGTGAAATATCAGGTGATTCTGACACGAAAGACCGTAGAATCACGCCCGACAAGATCAACGCGCAGCACCGTGACAGGAGGAGTGATGATGCAACAACCAGAATGGGATCAACGCCTTGAGGCGCTGGAGAGCAAGCTGGCTTTCCAGGAACATACCATTGAGCAGCTCAATCAGACGGTGGTTCAGCACGAGCTGGAAATGAGTAAACTGCGTGAGCAGGTGCGTCTGCTGGTGGATAAAGTGAAGGCCGCCGCCCCGTCCATGGTCGCTTCGCAAGCGGAAGAGACCCCGCCGCCGCACTATTAATATCGCGTGCTTTGCTGCCCAATAAAAAGGCCACCCGCAGGTGGCCTTTTTACGCTTAGTGGTTGCAGCCACAACCACCGTGGCCGCCGCAGCCGCCGTGACCGTGCTCATGATCGTGACCATGGTCGTGGTCATGATCGTGATGATGGCCGTCAGCGCCATGAACGTGGCCGTGAGCGATCTCTTCTTCCGTGGCTTCACGGATAGCAACCACTTCTACATTGAAGTTCAGGTTCTGACCCGCCAGCATGTGGTTACCGTCAACCACCACGTGCTCATCTTCCACTTCGGTGATCTCGACCGGCACCGGGCCCTGGTCGGTTTCTGCCAGGAAGCGCATGCCAACCTGCAGCTCGTCAACGCCCATGAACACGTCTTTCGGTACACGCTGCACCAGGTTGTCATCGTACTGGCCGTACGCGTCGTTTGCCGGGATATGCACGTCAAACTTGTCGCCGACCGCGTGATTTTCCAGCGCTTTTTCCAGACCAGAAATCAGGGAACCATGACCGTGCAGATAATCCAACGGCGCACTCACCGGTGACTCGTCAACCAACACACCGTCTTCGGTACGAACCTGATACGCCAGGCTCACCACCAGGTCTTTTGCTACTTTCATGATATCTCCTAACCGTTGAGAACAAAGAATCCCGTCTCATTGGTCTATTCTCGCGTGCAATAACCAACCAGAAAGGTTCAGTACTGAGGATGCCAACAGTGCTGTTGGACCATACTGCTCAGCGTTAATGGCGCCGATTGTAGCGGAATTCAATACCGCTGTAAGGCTAAGCTTAAAAAAAGCTGCGCCATCGCGCTACTCCGGATGAAAAATGCCAATCACTTGCTCAGTGCTGCGAACCTGATCGCGCGCCTGCTTGTCCGCCTCACGCATCTGGTGGCCGCACTTCACGCACTCCACCACATCGACATTGTTTTCACGCCACATCGCCAGCGTGTCTTTCTCCTGACAGTGCGGACAAACCGCACCGGCAATAAAACGTTTACGCATAGTCTTTCCTGCCCGTCATCAGAACGGATACGTTAAGTGTAGCCTTACTCATCATCCCAGCCGTCAAACTGCCGTTTTTCATGCTGCATTTCACGCTGGAAAATGTCCTCCAGCTCGCGTCGCGCCTCACGCACGCGTGAAACCTGCACGCTGTCGTCGTGGCTCGGCACCAGCTCACGCAGCATGCGCATATCCAGCCGGCGGAAGTGCTGCTGCGCGCGCTGCGCCTGATGCGGATGCATGCCCAGCGATATCAGCGCTTTGCGGCCTAACTCCAGCGCGCTGGAGAAGGTTTCACGCGAGAACAGCGTGACGCCCGCCTGCAGCAGCTCATGCGCCTCGACACGACCGCGCGCCCGCGCCAGGATCTCCAGCTGCGGGAAGTGCTGCTGGCACAAGTGCACGATGGTCATCGAATCTTCCGGATCGTTACAGGTGATGACAATCGACTGCGCATTCTCCGCCCCGGCGGCACGCAGTAGCTCGAGCTCAGTGGCATCGCCATAGTAAACCTTGTAGCCATATTTGCGCATCAGGCTGACCGCCGAGATATCGCGCTCCAGCACGGTGATGCGCTTGTTGTTGGCCATCAGCAAACGCCCGACCACCTGACCAAAACGGCCAAAGCCCACCACAATCACCTGAGGCTGATCGTCCTCGACAAACGGCTTTTCGCCGTCCTCTTCCGGTTCGTTAAAGCGGCGCGCCAGAATCTTATCCACGCCCTGCATCAGCAGCGGCGTGGTCATCATCGACAGCGTCACCGTGACCAGCAGCAGCGGCAGCTGATCGCCGCTGAACAGTTTTGCCGACGACGCCGCCGAAAACAGCACGAAGGCGAATTCACCGCCCTGACTCAGCACGCCGGCAAACTGCAGACGCTCCGAACTGCGCAGGCCATAAATGCGCGCCAGCACATAGAGCACCAGCGTTTTCACCGCCACCAGCAGCACCACGCCGATCAGAATTTCGAGGATGTGGGTATAAAGCACGCCGAGGTTGAGCGCCATGCCCACCGAAATAAAGAACAGCCCGAGCAGCAGCCCTTTAAACGGCTCAATAGCGACTTCCAGTTCGTGGCGATACTCACTCTCTGCCAGCAGAATACCGGCGATGAACGTCCCCAGCGCCATCGACAGGCCCAGCGCATCCATAAACAGCGCCGAACCGAGCACCAGCAGCAGCGAGGCGGCGGTAAACACTTCCCGCACGCCGGACGCGGCGATGAAACGGAAAATCGGCCGCAGCAGATAGCGTCCGCCCACCAGCATGCCGGCGAATGCCAGCACCTTCATGCCCACCTTGAGCCAGTCGACGTGGCCACTGTCGCTGCCGGCCAGCAGCGGCACCAGCGCCAGCGCCGGGATCACCGCCAGGTCCTGGAACAGCAGCACTGAGAAGCCCAGCTGCCCCGCTTCGCTACGGTTCATGCCTTTGTCGCGCATCAGCTGCAGCGCCATGGCGGTCGAGGACATCGCCAGGCCAATACCGCCAATCACCGCGGCCTGCCAGCTGAAGTCGGTCAGCCACAGCAGCACGCCGAGAATCGCTGCCGATACCAGCACCTGCGCGGCACCGACGCCAAAAATAGAGCGCCGCAGCGCCCACAGCTTGGCCGGGTTCAGCTCCAGTCCGATGATGAACATCAGGAACACCACGCCAAGCTCCGAGAAGTGCAGAATCTCGTCCACATCGCTGATGAAGCCCAGCCCCCACGGACCGATGGCGATACCGGCCAGCAGATAGCCCAGCACCGCACCAATGCCGATCCGGGCGGCAATCGGCACCACCAGCACCGCCGCCACCAGATAAATCACGCCAGCGGTGAGTAACGTTTCGCCTTGCATCACACTCCTCCGTTCGGCAGTGGTGACGCCAGCCAGTCGCCATAGGCGCGCGCAAAGTTGCGCAGCACCTCGGGTGTCTGACGACGCGCCCAGTAAATCACCATCGGCGTCAGCCAGTGCATGCGACACATCTGCGCCGTCAGCTCAAACGGTCGCATAATGTCGCTCATCGGGTAGCGATTGAGGCCGCTGTGGTGATACGCCGTCTCCGGCTCACCGGTGGTCACCACGCTGCGCCAGTATTTGCCTTCCAGCGCATTACCGTCCTGGCCGCTGGCAAAGCCGCGCGACAGCACGCGATCCAGCCACTCTTTCAGCAGTGCCGGACAGCTATAGGTATAAAGTGGATGCTGAAACACCACGATTTGATGGTCGCGCAGCAGTTGCTGCTCATAATGAATATCAATAAAGAAATCCGGATAGTGGGCGTATAAATCGTGCACCGTGACGTGGTCCAGTTCCATAGCCGACTGCAGCAAAACCCGATTAGCAATCGAATCCTGTGATTCCGGATGGGCGTAAAGCAGCAATATTTTGGGCGGCTGCGACATCGTTCCCCTCCAAAGCGTCGTCACCGCGGCGGAATTCCGCTACCATGCTCGACGCAACAAACATTATCGAATTATGTTGCCGATAAATTAACATATTCTGACGATACGGCGCTTATGATTGTCTTTTCCGCATTACAAATCCGTCGCGGCACCAATGTGCTGCTGGATAACGCAACGGCCACCATTAACCCGGGGCAAAAAGTCGGCCTGGTGGGTAAAAACGGCTGCGGTAAATCCACGCTGCTGTCACTGCTGAAGGGTGAAATCAGCAGCGATGCCGGCAACGTCACCTTTCCCGGCAACTGGGCGCTGGCATGGGTGAATCAGGAAACCCCGGCGCTGAGTAAAGCCGCGCTGGAATATGTTATCGACGGCGACCGCGAATATCGTCAGCTCGAATCCGAATTAGCGGCAGCTAATGCGCGCGACGATGGCAACGCCATTGCGCTGCTGCACGGCAAGCTGGACGCTATCCAGGCGTGGAGCATACACGCACGCGCCGCCAGTCTGCTGCACGGATTGGGCTTCAGCCAGGAACAATTAATGCGGCCGGTGAGCGATTTCTCCGGCGGTTGGCGTATGCGTCTCAACCTTGCTCAGGCGCTGGTATGCCGTTCCGACCTGCTGCTGCTCGATGAACCGACCAACCACCTCGATCTCGACGCGGTGATCTGGCTGGAGCGCTGGCTGAAGAGTTATACCGGCACGCTGATCCTGATCTCGCACGACCGCGACTTCCTCGACCCGGTGGTGGACAAAATCATCCATATCGAACAGCAGACGATGTTCGAATACACCGGCAACTACAGCTCGTTCGAGCGTCAGCGTGTGGCCAAACTGGCGCAGCAGCAGGCGCTGTACCAGAGCCAGCAGGAAAAAGTCACGCACCTGCAAAAGTACATCGATCGCTTCCGCGCGCAGGCCACCAAAGCCAAACAGGCGCAGAGCCGCATCAAGATGCTGGAGCGTATGGAGCTGATTGCCCCGGCGCACGTCGATAACCCGTTCAGCTTCAGCTTCCGCGCGCCAGAAAGCCTGCCTAACCCGATCCTGAAAATGGAGCAGGTTTCGGCGGGTTACGGTGAGCGCGTAATTCTGGATGCCATCAAACTCAACCTGGTGCCGGGTTCACGCATCGGCCTGCTGGGGCGTAACGGTGCCGGTAAATCCACGCTGATCAAACTGCTGGCGGGCGAGCTGGAGCCGCTGGCGGGCAAAGTGGGTCTGGCGAAAGGGATCAAGCTGGGTTACTTCGCGCAGCATCAGCTTGAGTATCTGCGCGCCGATGAGTCGCCGCTGCAGCATCTGGCGCGCATCGCCCCGAAAACGCTGGAGCAGCAGCTGCGTGACTACCTGGGTGGCTTTGGTTTTCAGGGCGATAAAGTCAGCGAAGCCACCGAGCGTTTCTCCGGCGGCGAGAAAGCGCGGCTGGTGCTGGCGCTGATCGTCTGGCAGCGGCCGAATCTGCTGCTGCTCGACGAACCGACCAACCACCTCGATTTGGATATGCGCCAGGCGCTGACCGAAGCGCTGATCGACTTTGAAGGCGCACTGGTGGTGGTGTCGCACGATCGTCATCTTCTGCGTTCAACCACCGACGATCTTTACCTGGTGCACGACCGCAAAGTGGATGTATTCGAGGGCGATCTGGATGATTATCAGCAGTGGCTGAGCGACCTGCAGAAGCAGGAAACGCAGCAGGATGCCGCGCCGAAGCAGGACAACGCCAACAGCGCGCAGTCCCGCAAAGATCAGAAGCGCCGCGACGCCGAGCTGCGCGCGCAGACGCAGCCGCTGCGCAAAGAGATCGAAAAGCTGGAGAAGCAGATGGCCAAATGGCAGACGCAGCTCAGCGAAGCCGAAGCACAGCTGGCCGACAGCGCCATTTACGAGCAAAACCGTAAGGCCGATTTAACCGCCGCCCTGCAGCGCCAGGCGGAGAGCAAATCGGCGCTGGAAGAGGTCGAAATGGCGTGGCTGGAGGCGCAGGAGCAGCTGGAGCAGATGCTCGCGGGGTAAAGGTGCGCGATGAGGTCATAGAGGGTGCGCGATGATGCCCTCACCCTGACCCTCTCCCATAGGGAGAGGGAATAAACCTTACTCCCGCGCTGGAACAGCCTCCTCCCACAGGAGAGGGAACAAACCTTAATCCGCCTTACCTGCTACGCACGGTCGGCCCCCTCTCCCGCTGGCGGGAGAGGGTTGGGGTGAGGGCAATCAACGCTCCGAAATCACACCGGCACATCCCCTAACACCGTCGCGCGATGCATCACGCGCCGCGCCGGATAATAATCCGCATTGGCATAATGCTGCGTCACGCGGTTATCCCAGATTGCCACGTCGTTCGGCTGCCAGCGCCAGCGCACCTGAAACTCCGGTTTGGTGGCGTGCGCAAACAGATAGCCCAGCAGCGCCTCGCTCTCCTTCTCGCTTACGCCCAGCAGCCTGGTGGTAAAACCTTCATTAACAAACAGCGCTTTGCGTCCGCTCACCGGATGGGTGCGGATCACCGGATGCTGCACCGGCGGATGCTTCGCCACGGCCTGCTGCCAGCGCTGATGCTCCTCTTCCGTCTTACGGTACTTATACTCCTGGAACGATTTCTTAAAGTCGTGCTCCGCCTGCAGGCCACTCAGCAGCTGTTTGAACGGCTCTGACAGCGCCTCGTAAGCGGCAATCCCGCTGGTCCACAGCGTATCGCCACCGCTCTCCGGCAGCAGCTTTGAGGCCAGAATGGCGATCGCCGGCGGCGTCTGAATAAAGGTGACGTCGGTATGCCAGTTATCGTTGTCAGGCGGATTATCCTGATGCGTATCCAGCACGATAATCTCTTCCACGCCTTCGGCATGCGGATAAACCGGATGAATGTGCAGATCGCCGAAGCGGATCGCCAGCGCGCGCTGCTGCTCCGGCGTAATGCGCTGATCGCGCAGAAACAGCACCTGGTGACGCAACAGACCATGGTAAAGCTGCTCAAACTGCGCATCACTCAGCGGACGGCTGAGATCGACATCGCTGACCTGCGCCCCGATATACGGACCCAGCGCGGTAAAATTCACTCGTTCGTTCATTGCTGTTCTCCATTCCAGGGCGTCAGCCGGCGCTGTAGCGCACGTAAACCCAGTTCTAAACTAAAGGCAATCAGGGCGATCACCGCGATGCCCGCCAGCACCACATCGGTGGCGAGAAACTCCCCAGCCGACTGCACCATAAAGCCCAGTCCGCGCGTCGCGGCAATCAGTTCGGCCGCCACCAGCGTGGACCAGCCCACGCCAAGACCAATGCGCAGGCCGGTGAGAATCTCCGGCAACGCACCGGGCAGAATGACAAAACGCAGCAGCTGCCAGCGCGTCGCCCCCAGCGCCTGAGCGGCACGGATCCGCACCTGCTGCGTATTCTTCACGCCAGCCAGGGTGGATAAAGTCACCGGCGCGAAAATTGCCAGATAAATCAGTAAAATCTTTGAGGTTTCGCCAATGCCAAACCAAATCACCATCAGCGGCAAATAGGCCAGCGGCGGTACCGGTCGATAGAGTTCAATCAGCGGATCGAGCAGCCCGCGCACCGCCGGGCTAAGCCCCATGGCAATGCCCACCGGAATGCCGATCAGCGCGGCAAAGAACAGCGCCACCAGCATGCGCGTCAGGCTGGCACCAAGGTGCTGCCATAGCGTGGCATCCATAAAGCCCTGCGGACCGGCAATAACCAGCAGCTTATGCAGCACCTGCTGCGGCGGCGGCAGAAACAAGGGCGCAATCAGCCCCAGCGCGGTCACGCCCCACCACAGCAGCAGCAGCACGGCTACGCTCAGCAGGCTCAGCGACAGCTGGTGGGAAAAGGGCCAGCGCAGGCGACGAACGCTGGACGTCCGGCGCTTGTCATCAATAACGGCACTCATACAAACGCCTCCCGCTGCGCGAACACCTGGTTCAGGACATACTCACGTCGTTCGATAAATGCCGGATCGGATTTGATGCTGCGGCACGGCTCGCCTGCGGCGAAGCGCTGGCCAAAGTCGAGCTTCAGGCGTTCCACTACGCGACCCGGACCCGGCGACAGCAGCACCAGTTCGCTGGCGAGAAAGACGGCTTCTTCGATGTCATGGGTGATCAGCAGAATCTGCTTGCCGGTATCGCGCCATAACGTCAGCAGCAGAGTCTGCATCTGCTCGCGCGTGAAGGCATCCAGCGCACCGAACGGCTCATCTAACAGCAACAGCTGCGGATCAGCGGCCAGCGCACGGGCAATCCCCACGCGCTGACGCTGCCCCCCAGAGAGCTGCCAGATAAAACGCTTTTCTGCGCCCTCGAGCCCGACCTTACGGATCAGACGGCGGGCGATCGCGTGCCGTTCAGCTTTTGCCATGCCCGCCAGCTGCAGGCCGAACGCCACGTTATCGATGACGTTACGCCACGGCAGTAGCCCTTCGTTCTGAAAGACCACGCCGCGCTCTGCGCCCGGTCCGCGTACCGGCTTGCCATCCAGCGTGATACTGCCGGACTCCAGCGGCAGAAAGCCGG
The DNA here is from genome assembly GCF_016643525.1 of Pantoea sp. Morm. Lineage (NCBI taxonomy): Bacteria > Pseudomonadati > Pseudomonadota > Gammaproteobacteria > Enterobacterales > Erwiniaceae > Pantoea > Pantoea sp. Morm. The sequence goes on from NZ_VOQX01000016.1 coordinate 14,811, forward strand.
CTATCAAGTTCAGCAGCGTGGTTTTGCCACAGCCGGACGGCCCCAGCACCACCAGCAATTCGCGGCTGGCCAGCTGCAGATTGATATCCTGCAGCGCCGGTTGCCCGGCGTAACGTGCGTTGAGATGGGTGATGCTGAGCATAAGGCCTCCGTTATTTGGCTAAGGGGGCAACAAAGCGCGTGGTGACAAAGCTGCTGTAGTCACTGGCGGCATCCGGCACTTTGCCCTGCTCTTTCAGAAACTGTGCGGTATCGACAATCGCCTTGTTGACCGGTTTGCCCAGCTGTTCCAACTGCTGCTGCGCCGTCAGGTAGGTATTGCCTTTCACCAGTCCAGGGACGTCACTTTCCGGCACGCCGCTCAGGCGCGACAGCTTGCTGAGGTTATCCGGCTGCTGCAGCCACTGTTCCGGGTTGGCGATATAAGCCTGCTGGGCGGCAATCGCGCTACGGGCGAAAGCGGTGACTACTTCAGGATGCTGCCGGGCAAAATCCTTGCGCACTACCCAGACGTCGAGCGTCGGTGAGCCCCACTGCCCGACCTGCGACGAGTCGGTCAGCACCTTGCCGTCTTTCTCCAGTTCATTGACGGCGGGCGCCCAGACGTAAGCGCCGTCGATATCACCACGCTGCCAGGCAGCAATGATCGCCGGCGGCTGCAGATTGACCAGTTGCACCTGGTTGGGTTTGATGCCCCAGTGTTTCAGCGCGGCCAGCAGGCTGTAATGGGTGGTGGAGATGAAGGGAACGGCAATGCGTTTGCCGATCAAATCTTTGGGCGAGCTGATGTCTTTTTTCACCACCAGCGCTTCAGAATTGCCCAGCTGTGAAGCCAGCAGGAAAGCTTCAATCGGCAGCTGCTGCGTGGCGGCCACCGCCAGCGGGCTGGAACCGATGTTGCCAATTTGCACATCGCCCGAGGCTAACGCACGCAGGACGCTGGCGCCGCTGTCGAATTTGCGCCAGTCAACCGTGGCACCGCTCTCTTTGGCAAAGGTATTGTCAGCCTGCGCCACTTTGGCCGGTTCCGCCGACGTCTGATAAGCCACGGTCACATTGACCGCCTGCGCCTGAAAGGTCATCAGCGCTAACGCAGCTGCTACCGCGCTTATTGTTTTGGTTACTGCCATCATCATGCACCCCAATGTTGAGTCGTGACGGCAGTGTCGCCAGCAGCAATGATTTCATAAAGGAATTAAAAATTATCCCTAATAAAAATCGGTTCTTAGATCAACATCGGGTAACGCTATGCAAAAAGTGCAAATACAAAACCGCTGGTGTGGAAGAAATATGTCAGGCGCTCACATGCCGACTGTGGTATTGATCTCGTCTTGATTTTTTCCCCCTTTTACAGCGGTACTGGCCTCCATGTCGATTGAGAAAGTTGCGCGCCTCGCGGGCGTGTCGAAAGCCACGGTTTCACGGGTGTTAAACCAGCATCCTGGCGTCCGGCCAGATACGCGTAAACGGGTGCTGGCCGCAATTAATGTGTGCGAATACCAGCCTAACCTGCTGGCGCGCCAGCTGCGTACCGCGCAAAGCAACATGTTGCTGGTGCTCATTTCCGATATCACCAATCCGTTCTGTTCACGGGTGGTGCAGGGCATTGAGGCGGAGGCCGAAGCGCACGGTTATCACATCCTGTTATGTAATTCCGCCTCACAGCTGCGGCGCGAAACCGCCTATCTGGCGCTGCTGGCCGGCAAAGTGGTAGATGGGGTGATCACCATGGACGCCGCGGCCTGTCTGCAGGGACTGAAAGAGTTGATTGGTGATGCGCCGTGGGTGCAGTGTGCGGAGTACGATCCCTCGGTGAACGCCTCCAGCGTCACCATCGATAACCGTCAGGCGGCCTATGACACGGTGCATTATCTGGCCGGCAAAGGGCGTCAGCGCATTGCGCTGGTCAACTGTGATATGCGCTATCTCTATTCGCACCAGCGCGAAAGCGGCTATCGCGACGCCATCACGCAGCTGGGGCTTGACTGGCACGGCGTCGCTTACGCCAGCGACATCTCCTGCGAAGCGGGCAGCGCGGCGCTGCGCGAACTGCTAACACAGCCAGAGCGGCCGGATGCGGTGTTTGCGGTATCAGACGTGCTGGCGGTTGGCGTGATTCACGCTGCTCTGGAGGCCGGACTGCGCGTGCCAGAGGATCTGGCGGTAGTGGGTTTTGACGGCATTCCGTTCACCAGCAGCATCAACCCGCCGCTGACCACCATTGCCCAGCCGATGAACCAGATGGGTGCCCGCAGCGTGCAGCTGCTGCTGGCGCGCATCCGTCAGCGCCAGGCGGCAGTGGTGCATGAAGTGCTGCCATGGACGCGTATTGAGCGCGCCTCCAGCTGACTCAGTGCCAGATCAACAGCACGCAGGCTGCGGTCAGCGCACCCATGGCGAGGTTGAAGATTTTCCACGCGCGCGGGCTGCGCAGCAGGCGGCCAATCAGCGAGCCGAAACCCATCCAGATCACGCCGGAAACCACGTTCACCAGCGCCATGCCGATGCTGATCGCCACCACAGAATGCAAATAGGCGCTGCCGGCAAGGCTAAAGCTGGCGACCGCACCCAGCGCCATCAGCCACGCTTTCGGGTTGATCAGTTGCAGTAACCCGCCCTGCCAGAAAGGCATCTGCTTCACGCTGGCATCGTCGGTCTCCAGCGTTTCGTATTCGGCGGTGGCAATTTTCCACGCCAGCCACAGCAGGTAGAGGCTACCGGCCACTTTCAGTACCAGATGCAGTGAGGGATAGAGCAGAATCAGGCTGCCGATGCCAAACGCCACCATCAGCAACATCACCTGCATGCCAATCATGATACCAATCAGCAGTGGAAAGGTGCGCAGGAAGCCAAAATTAGCACCTGAGGCGGTAAGTAACATATTATTGGGCCCTGGCGTGATGGCCGCGACCCAGAGAAAGCCCAGCATTGATAAAAAAAGACTCAGTTCCATGTATATTCGGGTGCTCCTCACCCAGAAAAGCGAACAACCCATCGAAGCTATCAGCGAGTTATGCATCAGACAAGTACTATCCCAGGCTATTTTGATCGCCCGAGCGGCGAGCGCTTTACCCCGCTGCGCGGCTTCGGCAATGCGCATCTGCAAACGCTGCTGCCGCGCCTGCTGCGCCGGCGCGTCACGCTGCGCCCGCACTGGCAGCGCCTCGATCTGCCGGACGGCGACTTCGTCGATCTAGCGTGGAGCGAAGATCCGGCACAGGCACGTCACAAGCCGCGCATGGTGCTGTTCCACGGGCTGGAAGGCAGTTTCCGCAGCCCGTATGCCCATGGGCTAATGCAGGCGTGTCAGGCGCGCGGCTGGCTGGCGGTGATCATGCACTTCCGCGGCTGCAGCGGCGAGCCTAACCGTCTGCAGCGCATCTATCACTCCGGTGAAACTGAAGATGCCACCTATTTTCTGCACTGGCTGCAGCGCGAATGGGGCACGGTGCCGACGGCGGCGGTCGGCGTTTCGCTTGGCGGCAATATGCTGGCCTGTCTGCTGGGGCTGCAGGGCACGTCGGCCCCGCTGGATGCCGCGGTCGCCATCTCCGCGCCGCTGGCGCTGGAGCCGTGCAGCCAGAAGCTGGACGTGGGCTTTTCACGCTTTTATCAGCACTACCTGCTAACCCAGCTGAAGAAAAACGCCACGCGCAAACTGCGCGCCTGGCCGGGCACGCTGCCGGTCGATCTGACGCAGCTGCGCGCCTTCCGCCGGCTGCGTGAGTTTGATGATGCGATTACCGCCCGCGCCCACGGGTTTATTGATGCGCGCGACTATTATCAGCGCGCCAGCGCCATGCCATTGCTGATCGACGTGCGCAAGCCGCTGCTGATCATCCATGCTAAAGACGATCCCTTCATGACCGATGCGGTGATCCCGCAGCCGCAGCAGTTGTCTGCCACAATTGAGTATCAGCTGACGCAGCAAGGCGGTCACGTCGGCTTCGTGGGCGGCAGCCTGCTGCGCCCCAAAATGTGGCTGGAGCAGCGCGTGCCGGACTGGCTCTCAACTTATCTGGATATGTAATTGTGATTATTCCCTGGCAAGAACTCGACCCGACAACGCTGGAAAACCTGATAGAAAGTTTTGTGCTGCGTGAAGGCACCGATTACGGCGAGCAGGAGCGCAGCCTGACGCAGAAAGTGGCCGACGTGCGCCGCCAGCTTGAGCAGGGCGAGGTGGTACTGGTGTGGTCAGAATTGCATGAATCGGTCAATATTATGCCGCGGCGGGAATTTCGCGGCTGATGCGTCAGGCGGCAATTCGTGGTAACAATGCTCATCGCCGGACTTCACAGGGAGCGCTGTTATGTCAGCCAGGCATCCAGTCATAGCCGTTACCGGTTCCAGCGGCGCCGGAACCACCACCACCAGTCTCGCCTTCCGTAAAATTTTCCAGCAGCTGGATCTGCACGCGGCGGAAGTAGAAGGCGACAGTTTCCATCGCTATACCCGTCCGGAAATGGACATGGCGATTCGTAAGGCGCGCGACCTCGGGCGTCACATCAGCTACTTTGGCCCGGAAGCCAACGACTTCGGCCTGCTGGAGCAGACTTTTCGCGACTATGGCCAGAGCGGACTCGGCCAGTCGCGCAAATATCTGCACACCTACGATGAAGCGGTGCCGTGGAATCAGGTGCCGGGCACCTTCACACCCTGGCAGCCGCTACCGGAAAACACCGATGTGCTGTTCTATGAAGGCCTGCACGGCGGCGTGGTGACGCAGCAGCATAACGTGGCGGAACACGTCGATCTGCTGGTTGGCGTGGTACCGATTGTTAATCTGGAGTGGATTCAGAAACTGGTGCGCGACACCAGCGAGCGCGGCCATTCGCGCGAAGCGGTGATGGATTCGGTGGTGCGTTCGATGGAAGACTACATCAACTACATCACGCCGCAGTTTTCCCGCACGCACCTCAACTTCCAGCGCGTGCCGACCGTGGATACCTCGAACCCGTTTGCCGCGCGTGAGATCCCGTCGCTGGATGAGAGCTTTGTGGTGATCCATTTTCGCGGCCTGGAGGGCATCGCTTTTCCTTATCTACTGGCGATGATCCAGGGCTCGTTTATTTCCCACATGAATACGCTGGTGGTGCCGGGCGGCAAGATGGGACTGGCGATGGAGTTGATCATGACGCCGCTGGTGCAGCGGTTGATTGAAGGAAAACGTATTGAATAGCGCAGGCTAAAGCGCCAGTTTCGCCGGAAGGAACTGAGATCGGGAGCGCAGGGCCGCGCTCCCGGCTGGATTACAGCTCCACCACTTCGTAGCTGTGCGTTATCTCGACGCCTTTGCCCAGCATGATCGCGACCGAGCAGTACTTCTCCGCGGACAGATCCACCGCGCGCGCCACCGCTTTATCGCTCAGCGCTTTGCCGCTGACAATAAAATGCAGATTGATATGCGTAAAAATGCGTGGCGCTTCTTCGCGGCGTTCCGAGGTCAGTTTGACTTCACAATCGGCGACATCGTTGCGCCCCTTTTGCAGAATCGACACCACGTCAATCGCGCTGCAGCCGCCCGCAGCCATCAACACCATCTCCATCGGGCTGGGCGCTTTATCACCGGAATTGCCGTCCATTAATACCTGATGACCGGATGAGGATTCTCCGAGAAAGGTCAGCCCTTCCACCCATTTCACTCGTGCCTGCATTATTCTTTCTCCTGAAGCGGCGGTTTTGCCGCCAGAGTACGCTTTCACCTGACAAACAGCAATGCAGACGCATCCCCCACCTGCTGAAGCGAGACAACAGGAGACAGGTTGCAAAAGCTATGCTACAAACAGTGCTGAAAATATTTTCGTCACGAAAGACGAAAGCGGGACGAATCAAAAGCATCGCTTACGAATCCACCCCCGAATAACTGTCCCTCACGGGAAACGCTGGACGATTTCACCGCCTGACAGGGAAAACTGCCCCCTGTATTTTGGGCACGATTACAACAGAGGATAATAGCGAATGGTTCTCGGCAAACCGCAAACAGACCCTACACTCGAATGGTTCCTGTCCCATTGCCATATTCACAAATATCCATCCAAAAGCACCCTCATCCATCAGGGTGAGAAAGCGGAAACGCTGTACTACATCGTGAAAGGTTCCGTCGCGGTACTGATTAAAGATGAAGAAGGCAAAGAGATGATTCTCTCCTACCTCAATCAGGGGGATTTCATCGGTGAGCTCGGCCTGTTTGAAGAGGGCCAGGAGCGTAGCGCCTGGGTACGTGCGAAAACCGCCTGCGAAGTGGCTGAAATTTCCTACAAAAAATTCCGTCAGCTGATTCAGGTCAATCCGGATATTTTAATGCGCCTGTCGGCGCAGATGGCGCGTCGCCTGCAGGTAACATCTGAAAAAGTCGGCAACCTTGCCTTCCTCGATGTGACCGGCCGTATCGCGCAAACGCTGCTCAACCTGGCGAAACAGCCTGATGCAATGACGCACCCAGACGGTATGCAGATTAAAATCACCCGTCAGGAGATTGGTCAGATCGTGGGCTGCTCACGCGAAACCGTGGGTCGTATCCTGAAAATGCTGGAAGATCAGAATCTGATCTCCGCACACGGCAAAACCATCGTCGTTTACGGCACCCGCTGATTTCTTCTCACCCACGGCGTGATGGCAACATCGCGCCGTTTCTGTTTACGATGAGCTGATGTGGCGTCGAATCATCTATCATCCGGAAGTTAACTATGCGCTGCGGCAAACGCTGGTGCTGTGCCTGCCTGTGGCGCTCGGCTGGCTGTTTGGCGATCTGCAAAAAGGGCTGCTGTTCTCCCTGGTGCCGGCCTGCTGCAACATCGCCGGTCTGGATACGCCACATAAGCGGTTCTTCAAACGGCTGATTGTCGGCGGCGCACTGTTCGCCAGCGGCAGTTTTCTGATTCAGTACCTCACGGCTTACGCTGTGCCGCTGCCGCTGATTCTGCTGGTGTTGCCGCTGCTGGTGGGCGTGACCGGTGAAATCAGCCCGCTGCATGGTCGTTTGCTGCCCGGCACGCTGATCGCCGCCATCTTTACCTTAAGCCTCGTCGGCCGTATGCCGATGTGGGTCCCGCCGCTGCTGTATATTGGCGGGACGCTGTGGTACGGGCTGTTTAACTGGTTCTGGTTCTGGCTGTGGAAAGAGCAGCCGATGCGCGAGACCCTCAGCCTGCTGTACCGCGAGCTGGCCGATTACTGCGACGCCAAATACACCCTGCTGACGCAGCTGACCGATCCGGAAAAAGCGCTGCCGCCGCTACTGGCGCGCCAGCAGAAAGCGGTCGATCTGATCACCACCTGCTACCAGCAGATGCATATGCTGTCCGCCAGCCGTGATAACAGCCATAAACGCCTGACGCGCGCTTTCCAGGTCGCGCTCGATCTGCAGGAACATATCTCGGTCAGCCTGCACCAGCCGGAAGAGGTGCAAAAGCTGGTGGAGCAAAGCCACGCCGAGGCGGTGATCCGCTGGAATGCGAAAATCATTTCGGCACGGCTACGCGTGCTGGCCGATGCCATTCTCTATCACCAGCTGCCGGAACGCTTCCACATGGAGAAGCCGCTCGGCGCGCTGGAGAAAATTGCCCGGCAGCACCCGGATAATCCGGTCGGTAATTTCTGCCTCTACCATTTCAGCCGCATTGCGCGCGTGCTGCGCACGCAGAAGCCGCTGTATACCCGCGACCTGATGGCCGATCGCCAGCGACGCCTGCCGCTGTTGCCGGCGCTGCGCAGCTACCTGTCGCTGAAATCTGCCGCGCTGCGGACGGCGGCGCGCTTCGCCGTGATGCTGATGTTCGGCAGCGCGCTGGCGCTGTTCTTCAATATTCCCAAGCCTTACTGGATTCTGATGACCATCATGTTTGTCAGCCAGAACGGCTACAGCGCCACGCGCGTGCGCATTCAGCACCGCGCGCTCGGCACTTTCGCCGGCTTGCTGATCGCCGCGGCGTCGCTGCGCTTTGCCGTACCGGAGTCGATTGCCCTGCTGACCATGCTGGTCATCACCCTCGCCAGCTATCTGATCACGCGTAAATATTATGGCTGGTCGATGATTGGCTTTACCGTAACGGCGGTGTATTCGCTACAGCTGCTGTCACTGAATGGCGCGCAGTTCCTGCTGCCGCGCATGATGGATACGCTGATGGGCTGTCTGATTGCCTTCGCCGGTATGATCTGGCTATGGCCGCAATGGCAGAGCGGGCTGCTGCGCAATAACGCGCACGATGCGCTGGAGGCTTATCAGGAGGCGCTGCGCCTGCTGCTCGGTCCGGAGCAGGCGCCGGAGAAGCTGGCGTATCAGCGCGTCAAGGTTAACCAGGCGCACAACGCGCTGTTTAACTCGCTCAACCAGGCGTCTACCGAACCGGGCTTTAACTTCCAGTATCTGAAAGATATGCGCCTGTGGGTGACTCACAGCCAGTTTATCGTCGAGCACATCAACGCCATGACCATTCTGGCGCGCGAGCACACCATGCTGACGCCAAAGCTGGCGGAGCGCTATTTGCAGTCCTGTGAAATTGCGCTGCAGCGCTGTCAGCAGCGGCTGGCTTACGACGGGCCGGGCAACGACAGCAATATTCTGGAAGCGCCGGAGAATCTGAATGAGGGGCCGGTGACGATTGTCGAACAGCATGTGAAGCGCATTCTGCAGCACCTCAATGTGATGCACACCATTTCTTCACTGGCGTGGAGCCAGCGCCCACATCACGGCCGCTGGCTCAGCGTGCTGAAGCCGAAAGGTTAGTTCAGGACTTTCGCGATCGCCCGGGCGAAGCGCGCCATGCCTTCTGCGATATCGGTCGGCTCAATCACCAGCGACGGCACAAAGCGAATCACATCGCTGCCGGCGGTCAGTACCATCAGACCTTCAGCGGCGGAAGCGTTGAGGATATCGCGCGCTTTGCTGGCGTGCTGCGCGTTGAGTACGGCACCCAGCAGCAGCCCTTTGCCCCGAATTTCACTGAAGATGTCGAACTGCTGATTGATCTTCTGCAGCGCCGAGACAAACTGCTCACGACGCGCGTCGACACCATTCAGTACCTCGGGCGTATTGATGATATCCAGCGCGGTTTCGGCAATCGCACAGGCCAGCGGGTTGCCGCCGTAGGTGGTGCCATGCACGCCCGGCGCCATCACCGAGGCGATTTCATGGGTGGTCAGCATCGCGCTCACCGGGAAACCGCCGCCCAGCGCTTTAGCGGTGGTGATGATATCTGGCTTGATACCATAGTGTTCGTAAGCAAACAGCTTACCGCTGCGGCCCATGCCGCTCTGCACTTCATCCAGCACCAGCAGCGCGTTGTGCTGATCGCACAGCGCACGCAATCCCTGCATGAATTCCGGCGTTGCCGGCATCACGCCGCCTTCCCCCTGAATCGGCTCCACCACAATCGCGCAGGTGTGGTCGTCAATTACCGCCTTCACCGCGGCCAGATCGTTAAACGGCACATGGACGATATCCGCCGGCTTCGGGCCAAAGCCATCGGAGTATTTTGGCTGACCGCCCACCGAGACGGTGAACAGCGTGCGGCCGTGGAAGGCGTTGTGGAAAGCGATAATTTTGCTTTTGAACGGGCTGTGCTTTTTGCAGGCGTAGTAGCGCGCCAGTTTGAACGCCGCTTCGTTCGCTTCGGCACCGGAGTTACCGAAGAATACCCGCTCGGCGAAGGTCGCCGCGATCAGTTTACTGGCGAGGCGCAGCGCCGGCTCATTGGTGAACACGTTACTGGTGTGCCACAGGGTTTCGCCCTGGCTTTTCAGCGTTTCCACCAGCGCCGGATGACAATGGCCAAGCGCAGTGACCGCGATACCACCGGAGAAGTCGATATACTCTTTGCCCTGCTGATCCCACACGCGGCTGCCTTTGCCTTTGACCGGTACAAACTGCGCAGGTGCATAAACAGGCAAAATAACGTTATCGAACGTTTCCCGGCTTACCGCTAGATTTTCCGCTGCCATTGATGACCTCATCGGGTTATTTGTTGAGCTGATGTGAAATTATAATCACAAAATATGCATAAAAAATCATGCGATGGCAAACGGAAGTTACGTATTGAGGAAATTCGCCAGCAGCTGATGCCCCTGCTCGCTGAGAATGCTCTCAGGATGGAACTGCACGCCCTCGAGCGGCAGCGTACGATGGCGGAAGCCCATGATCTCATCGGCAACGCCGTCGCGCAGGCTCCAGGCGGTGACTTCAAACTCCGGCGGCAGCGTGTCGCGCGCCACAATCAGCGAGTGATAGCGCGTGACGGTTAGCGGATTATTCAGGTTGCGGAACACACCCTGGCCGGTGTGCTGCACCGCAGAGGTTTTGCCGTGCATCACCTGGCGCGCGCGCACCACCTGTGCGCCGTAGGCCTGGGCGATGGCCTGATGGCCCAGGCATACCCCGAGAACCGGCAGCCGTCCGGCAAAGTGGCGAATGGCTTCGAGCGAAATGCCGGATTGATCCGGCGTACAGGGGCCCGGCGAGATCACCAGATGACTCAGCGGCAGCGCCGTCATCTCTTCCAGCGTCATCGCATCGTTGCGCACCACGCGCACCTGCGCGCCCAGTTCACAAAAGTACTGGTAAAGATTCCAGGTAAAGGAGTCGTAGTTATCAATTAGCAGCAGCATAATGCCCTCAGGCCAGTAAAACCGCCGCTATTCTACGCATTTTAACGCGCCGGACTCACCACTTTCGCAAACTGCGCGTTGAGCGGCGCGAGATCGCCGCCGACGCCGGCGACGATGGCCTTGTGCCAGCTTTCAGGCTCCAGCGTATCCCAGTTCAGCAGATAGCCCGCGTGCAGCGCCAGCTGTTCGAAAAAGATGCGCTGTGCCCGCCCGTTACCGGCACGGAACGGATGCAGGACATAGATTTCACAGTAGTAATGCGCGATGCGTGCCACGAAGGTCTGCGGGTCGAGGTCGCACAGGCCCTCTTCCTCTTCCAGTGCGCTCATCAGCGCATTGCCCTCGTTCTCGATGTACTCGCAGTGGCAATAGGGCGTGTCGTCGCGCCAGATGTCGATGGTACGCAGTTCGCCGGCCCAGCTGTAGATATCCTGAAACAGCGTGCGGTGAATCTGGCGCAGGTGCGGCAGGCCAGGCGTGGCCGGTCCGAGCGCCAGCGTGGCCAGCCGCGCCGCGCTGAATGCCAGCTCGGCTTTACGCAGCTGTGCCACGTCGTGAATTTCCAGCAGGTTTTTCAGCACGTCATCGTTGTGCCACAAGTAGGGATCGCGCACCGCCAGGCTGTTATCCGCCATATTGCCTCCTCAGCGATGCCAGACGATCGTCCGCCTGGGCGCTCTCGACGGCAGGTTCATTCAGCGTATAACCGGCCAGTTTGCAGCTGGCCTGATAATTGGCCGCACGGGTTTGCTGCCACAACGTGATTTTCTGTTTTTCGGTGAGTTTGCTGCTCATAGCGCCTCCGGCAAGCAGGATGTGCCCTAAGTATAAGAGCAAATTTCAGCTTTGCCGGAGCGCGGCAGACGGCGCCACCCAGGGGTGGCGCGCAGAGGGATTACGGCAGGACTTTCGCGGAAGTGATAACAATCGGTTTTGACGGCACATTCTGGTATGGTCCGACATCTTTGGTCGGCACCTGGGCGATCTTGTCGATCACATCCATGCCTTTCACTACTTTACCAAACACCGCATAGCCGAAGTCGCGCTGGCCGTGGTCAAGAAAAGCGTTGTCCGCCACGTTCAGGAAGAACTGGCTGGTGGCACTGTCTTTCTCAGCGGTACGCGCCATAGAAATGGTGCCACGCAGGTTGCGCAGGCCGTTATCCGCTTCGTTTTTGATCGGCGCGTTGGTCTGCTTCTGCTGCATATCCGCCGTGAAGCCGCCGCCCTGAATCATGAAACCCGGGATCACACGATGGAAAATGGTGTTGTTGTAGAAGCCGTTATTCACGTAATCCACAAAGTTTTTTACTGAAACCGGGGCTTTCTGATTATCCAGTTCAAGTTCGATATTGCCCGCAGAGGTGGTGAGCAGCACGTGCGTATCCCCTTTCGCCGCCAGAGCCGAAGCAGATACAGAAGAGAGCGCTAACAGGGCAACCGCCGCTGTCAAAGTACGTTTAAGCATGAAAGATTCCTTACCTTGGAGAGCAAGCTCAAAAACGAGATTGATTGTAAAGAGCATGTAATACAAGAGCCAGCGTTTTACCTATATTTACGCTGATGTTGCTATCGTCATACTTTTCCCGTCGCGCAATCATTTGCGTGACGAAAATCACACTATTAATGAAATATTTCTCGCACGTTTCACTGCTTGTTTATTACGATCACAGATCCATTTACAATTCATGACACTTTTTGCCACGTCGGCGCATCACAGGTTCAGAACATGACAAACCGTAATCGCATTGGCCTTACCTGGATCAGCTTTTTCTCCTATGCGCTCACCGGCGCACTGGTGATCGTTACCGGTATGGTGCTGGATAATATTGCCCAGTATTTCCAGCTGCCCATCTCAGAGATGAGCAACACCTTCACTTTCCTTAACGCCGGTATTCTGGCGGCGGTGTTCCTGAACGCCTGGCTGATGGTGATTGTGCCACTCAAGCGCCAGTTGATCTTTGGCTTTGTGCTGATGATCCTCGCCGTGGCCGGGCTGATGACCAGCCATAACCTCACGGTGTTCTCGCTGTGCATGTTCGTGCTCGGCGTGGTCAGCGGTATCACCATGTCGATCGGCACCTTCCTGATTACCCATCTGTACGATGGTCGCCAGCGCGGTTCCCGTCTGCTGTTTACCGACTCGTTCTTTAGCATGGCCGGCACCATCTTCCCGATTATCGCGGGCATTCTGCTGGCGCGCGCGCTGCCGTGGTACTGGGTTTACGCCTGCATTGGCGTGATCTACGTGGCGATCTTCATCCTGACGCTGATGGTCGAGTTCCCGGTACTGAAGAGCGAAGCCGCGGTGCAGGGCGGCGAAAAAGAGAAGTGGGGCATCGGCGTGCTGTTCCTGTCGATCGCGGCACTGTGCTACATCCTCGGCCAGCTCGGCTTCATCTCCTGGGTACCGGAATACGCCACCAAATCAATGGGCATGGATATCGCCGCCGCCGGTCAGCTGGTCGGTAACTTCTGGACCGCCTATATGGTCGGCATGTGGGCGTTCAGCTTCCTGCTGCGCTTCTTCGACCTGCAACGCATTCTGGTGGTGCTGGCGCTGCTGGCCACCGGCCTGATGTTCTGGTTCGTGAAAACCACCGATGCCAGCATGCTGCACTGGATCATTATGTCGCTTGGCTTCTTCTCCAGCGCCATTTACACCACCATCATCACGCTGGGCTCGCTGCAGACCAAAGCGTCATCGCCGAAGCTGGTGAACTTCATCCTCACCTGCGGCACCGTCGGCACCATGCTGACCTTCGTGGTCACCGGCCCGATTGTGGCGAAAGGCGGCGCGCACGCGGCGCTGTCCACCGCGAACGCGCTGTACGCGGTGGTGTTCGTGATGTGTGTGCTGCTCGGCTTTGTCACTAAACATCGCCAGCACGCTCACCAGACTGCCTGATCCCCGAGCGGCGCGAAGCCTCGCGCCGCTATTCCCCTTCCCGCTCCCTTAACGCCGGAACGTCACCGCTTCGGTAGCACCGAGATAAATTTCACTGCTTGCCGGCTGTGTGGCCGCCACCAGCACGCCCTTACGCAGCGAATAGCGCACCGGCACCTGACGGCGCAGCGCATCGAACCCGTTATCAGCAGGCAAAATAATCAGGCTGGCCGCGTTGCCCACCTGCACGCCATAATCCGCCAGCTGCATAGTTTTCGCACTGTTGTGCGTGATGAGTTGCAGACCGCTGTCGATCTGCTCATAGCCCATCAGCTGACAGACGTGCAGCCCCATGTGCAGCACCTGCAGCATGCTGGCGGTACCGAGCGGATACCAGGGATCGAACACATCATCATGGCCGAAGCAGACGTTGATACCCGCCTCCAGCAACTCTTTCACCCGCGTCACGCCGCGCCGTTTCGGGTAGCTGTCAAAGCGTCCCTGCAGATGAATATTCACCAGCGGATTGGCGACAAAGTTAATCTGCGACAGCTTCAGCAGGCGGAACAGCCGCGAGGTATACGCGTTATTGTACGAATGCATCGCCGTGGTGTGGCTGGCGGTGACGCGCGCGCCCATGCCCTCGCGGTGCGCCAGCGCCGCCACGGTTTCGACAAAGCGTGACTGCTCATCATCAATCTCGTCACAGTGCACGTCCACCAGCCGGTCGTAGCGCTGCGCCAGAGCAAACGCCTTGTGCAGTGATTCGACGCCGTATTCGCGGGTAAATTCATAATGCGGGATCGCGCCCACCACGTCGGCACCGAGGCGCAGCGCCTCTTCCAGCAGCGCTTCGCCGTTGGGATAAGAGAGAATGCCTTCCTGCGGAAAGGCCACGATCTGGATATCGATCCACGGCGCCATCTCCGCTTTCACCTCCAGCATCGCGGTTAAGGCGGTCAGCGTGGGATCGGACACATCCACGTGGGTGCGCACGTGCTGAATGCCGTTGGCAATTTGCCACTTCAGCGTCTGCCGCGCGCGCTGCTTCACATCTTCATGGCTAAGCAGCGCCTTGCGTTCAGCCCAGCGCTCAATGCCTTCAAACAGCGTGCCGGACTGATTCCACGCCGGTTCGCCGGCGGTTTGCGTGGTGTCGAGATGAATATGCGGCTCGATAAACGGCGCGCTCGCCAGCCCACCGGCGGCATCCAGCGCATCCGGCTGGGCGGCCGCGTGCGGCGGCTGCGGAATGATGGCGCTGATGTTGCCGTGGCGAATTTCGATCTGCCATAAACCCGGTTGGCCTGCCAGGCGCAGGTTGTTTATCCACTTAAACGCTTGCTGGGTCATATCCTTCTCCGCTGAAAACGCAACATCTTAAGCTAGCACGAAAAACGGCCGCGCCGCTGGCAACTTTTCTGCCGCCATTGGGTAATTTTCAGCCAAATAAAAGACTTAGATAAAAACACGTAAAATCAGCAACATACCTCTAAATGGGTATATAAAGCCGCAGTTGATGTACGTCAATAAGCGCCAGAAACAGCGCGCTAAGGTAGGCGCAGATCCCGCAAATTTTGAGGCAAGCATGAGCAAGCACAGTGTCGTTATTATTGGCAACGGCATGGTTGGCCACCGCTTTATCGAAGAACTAATCGACAAAGCCGCCCCTGAGCAGTTCGCGATAACCGTTTTCTGTGAAGAGCCCCGCGTCGCCTATGATCGCGTCCATCTCTCCGCCTATTTTTCCCACCACACCGCCGAAGAACTCTCACTGGTGCGCGAAGGCTACTACGAAAAGCATCAGGTCAATCTGCTGCTTGGCGAGCGCGCCATTACCCTCAACCGTGAGGAAAAGCTGATTCACTCCAACACCGGTCGTGCGGTGCATTACGACACGCTAATTCTGGCCACCGGTTCTTATCCGTGGATCCCGCCGATCGCCGGCGCGGAGGGCAGCGACTGCTTTGTCTATCGCACCATCGAAGATCTCAACGCGATAGAAGCCTGCGCGCGCCGCAGCAAACGCGGTGCGGTGATTGGCGGCGGTCTGCTCGGACTGGAAGCGGCGGGCGCGCTGAAAAATCTCGGCATTGAAACGCACGTGGTTGAGTTTGCACCGGTGCTGATGGCGGAACAGCTGGATACACAGGGCGGCGAACAGCTGCGGCGTAAGATCGAACAGATGGGCGTGCAGGTCCATACCGGCAAAAATACCCGGCAGATTGTGCATCACGCTAAAGGCGGTAAAACGCTGGCGTTCGCCGATGGCAGCGCGCTCGACGTCGACTTTATCGTGTTCTCCACCGGCATTCGCCCGCAGGATAAGCTGGCGCAACAGTGCGGCCTGGCGCTCGGCCAGCGCGGTGGCGTTGCCATCAACGATCGCTGCCAGACCAGCGATGCGGCGATCTACGCGATTGGGGAATGCGCCGCCTGGCAGGATCGGATTTACGGTCTGGTGGCGCCGGGCTACAAAATGGCGCAGGTCGCCAGCGATGCGCTGGTCGGGCGTGACAGCGTCTTTGCCGGTGCCGATATGAGCGCCAAACTCAAGCTGCTGGGCGTGGACGTCGGCGGCATTGGCGATGCGCACGGCCGCACGCCGGGCGCGCGCAGTTACATCTGGCTCGATGAACAGCAGCACGTGTATAAGCGCCTGATCGTCAGCGAAGACAACAAAACTCTGCTCGGCGCGGTGCTGGTGGGCGACACCAGCGACTACGGCAATCTGCTGCAGCTGGCGCTCAATCACATCGCCTTATCGGAAAACCCGGCGCTGCTGATTCTGCCGGCGGGCAGCGGCGAAAAACCGGCGCTGGGCGTCGATTCGCTGCCGGACAGCGCGCAAATCTGCTCCTGCTTTGACGTCAGCAAAGGCGATATCGTTAACGCGGTGCAGGCGGGTTGCCACACCGTGGCGGCGCTGAAAGCCGAAACCCGCGCCGGTACCGGCTGCGGCGGCTGCATCCCGTTGATTACGCAAGTGCTGAACGCTGAGCTGAGCCGTCAGGGCATCGAAGTCAATCATCACCTGTGCGAGCATTTCGCCTATTCGCGCCAGGAGCTGTATCACCTGATCCGCGTGGAGGAGATCAAGTCGTTTGACGCGCTGCTGGCGAAGTATGGCCAGGGTTACGGCTGTGAAGTGTGTAAACCGACCGTCGGATCGCTGCTGGCCTCCTGCTGGAACGAATACATCCTCAAGCCGCAGCATACGCCGCTGCAGGACAGCAACGATCTCTATCTCGGCAACATCCAGAAAGATGGCACCTACTCGGTGATTCCGCGCACCGCCGGCGGTGAAATCACGCCGCAGGGGCTGATGACGCTGGGCGAAGTGGCGCGGCAGTACAACCTTTACACCAAAATCACCGGTTCACAGCGCATCGGCCTGTTCGGGGCGCAGCGCGATGACCTGCCGGCCATCTGGTCACAGCTGATTGCCGCCGGCTTTGAAACCGGACAGGCTTATGCCAAAGCGCTGCGCATGGCGAAAACCTGCGTCGGCAGCAGCTGGTGCCGCTATGGCGTTGGCGACAGCCTCGGCTTCGGCATTGAGCTGGAAAACCGCTACAAAGGCATCCGCACGCCGCACAAGATGAAGTTTGGCGTCTCTGGCTGTACCCGTGAATGCGCCGAAGCGCAGGGCAAAGATGTCGGCGTCATCGCCACCGAAAAAGGCTGGAACCTGTACGTGTGCGGCAACGGCGGCATGAAACCGCGCCACGCCGATCTGCTGGCGGCTGACCTCGACCGCGACACGCTGCTGCAGTATCTCGACCGCTTCATGATGTTTTACATCCGCACCGGCGACCGCCTGCAGCGCACTTCGCTGTGGCTGGAGAGCATGGACGGCGGCATCGACTATCTGCGCAGCGTGATTATCGACGATCGGCTCGGCCTTAACGCGCAGCTGGAACAGGAGCTGACGCGTCTGCGCGCTGACGTCCGCTGTGAATGGACCGCCACGGTTAACGACCCGCAGCAGCAGGCGCACTTCGCCACGTTTATTAACAGCCCGCAGCGCGACCCGCTGGTGCAGCACGTCAGTGAACGCGAGCAGCATCGCCCGGCGCGTCCGGCGGAGCGCATCGCGATTACCCTGATCGAGGAGGCTGACGCATGAGCCAGTGGTACACCGTGTGTGAACTCACACAAATCCTGCCCGCTACCGGCGTGTGCGCGCTGGTTAACGGTCAGCAGATCGCCATCTTTCGCCCGCGCGACGATGCGCAGCTGTACGCTCTGAGCAACATCGACCCGTTTGCTGAAGCCAGCGTGTTGTCGCGCGGCCTGATCGCCGAACACCAGCACACGCTGTGGGTCGCCAGCCCACTGAAAAAACAGCGTTTTCGCCTGAGTGATGGCGTTTGTCTGGAAGATGAAAGCCGCTCGGTGGCGAGCTATGCGGTGCGCGTCAGCAACGGCCAGGTCGAAGTCTGCGCCTGACAGAATTCCTTCACTTTATGAGACGTCACTATGTTTTCTGACACCCTGAACACCTGCGCCGCCAATGCGGCGCGCATTGTACGCACCGCACAGCACAGCCCGCTGGCCTTCTGGATCGGATCGGCGATGGCCGGCGCTTACGTTGGCCTGGCGATCATCCTGATCTTCACCCTCGGCAACCTGGCGGACCCGGCATATCGTCCACTGCTGATGGGCGCCACCTTCGGTATTGCCCTGACGCTGGTCATCATCGCCGGTTCCGAGCTGTTTACCGGTCATACCATGTTCCTCACCGTGGGCGTCAAAGCCGGCACCATCAGCCACGGCCAGATGTGGTGCGTGCTGCCGCAAACCTGGTTGGGTAACCTGATCGGCTCAGTGTTTGTCGCCCTGCTCTACTACTACGCCGCTGGTGCGCTGCTGCCGAACGCCGGCTCGCTGATCCACAGCGTAGCGCTGGCAAAAACCACGCAGACGGCGATGGCGCTGTTCTTTAAAGGCGCGCTGTGCAACTGGCTGGTGTGTCTGGCGATCTGGATGGCAGTGCGCAGCGAAGGGGCCGCGAAGTTCATCGCTATCTGGTGGTGCCTGCTGGCGTTTATCGCCTCCGGTTACGAGCACTCCATCGCCAACATGACGGTATTTGCGCTGTCGTGGTTTGGCCAGCACAGCGCCGACCTGACGCTGAGCGGCATCGGCCACAACCTGCTGTGGGTGACGCTCGGCAATATGTTCTCTGGCATGGTGCTGATGGGCCTCGGCTACTGGTATGCCACGCCGCAGGCGCAGCGCCCGCAGACGCAAGCCCAGGCTTCGCCGCTGAAATCGGTATAATCCCTTCCACAGCCCGCACCGTGCGGGCTTTTTTTCAGGATTCGCTATGGATTACTTTCCGCTGTTTTGTCGGCTGCAAGGCAAGCGTTGTTTACTGGTTGGCGCAGGCGATGTGGCTGAACGCAAAGCGCGTTTGCTGCTGGAGGCCGGCGCAGAGCTGTACGTCGGCGCGCGGGATTTTTCCCCGGCATTTCAGCTGTGGGCTCAACAGGGAAAAGTGACGTTACTGCACGGCGCCTTTGCCGATGACTGGCTGGATGAATGCTGGCTGGCGATTGCGGCCACCAATGATGATGCCGTCAATCAGCAGGTGGCTGACGCCGCCGAACAGCGCCGCCTCTTCTGTAACCTGGTGGATGCGCCACAGCAGGCCAGCGCCATTATGCCGTCGATCATCGACCGCTCGCCGCTGATGATCGCCGTCTCTTCCGGTGGCCGCGCGCCGGTGCTGGCGCGTCTGCTACGTGAGAAGCTGGAGGCGATGCTGCCCCAGCATCTCGGCGAACTGGCTGCGCTGGCGGGCTCACTGCGCGAGCGCGTGAAGCAGCATTTTAGCGCCATGGCGCCACGCCGCGCCTTCTGGGAGCGCTTCTTTACCAGCGATCGGCTGGCCCAAACGCTGGCCAACGGCGATCGGGCACGCGCTGCCGCACAGGTCGATGCCTTGTTTGCGGCGCCGCTGACGCAGCAGGGCGAAGTCGTGCTGGTCGGCGCCGGGCCGGGTGATGCCGGTCTGCTAACGCTGAAAGGGTTGCAGGCTATCCAGCAGGCTGATGTGGTGGTGTATGACCGGCTGGTATCGGAGCCGATTCTTAATCTGGTGCGGCGCGATGCCGAACGCCTCTTCGTGGGTAAACAGGCGGGCCATCACTGCGTGCCGCAGGAACAAATCAACCAGTTGCTGCTGGAGCAGGCGCAGCGCGGCAAGCGTGTGGTGCGTCTCAAGGGCGGCGATCCCTTTATTTTTGGCCGCGGCGGCGAAGAGCTGGAGGTGCTGGCGCAGCATAACATCCCGTTCAGCGTGGTGCCGGGCATCACCGCCGCCTCCGGCTGTGCCGCCTACAGCGGTATTCCCCTCACCCACCGCGACCATGCCCAGAGCGTGCGCTTCGTCACCGGCCATCTGCAGCAGCACGGCGAAATGGAGTGGGGCAAACTGGCGGCGGAGCAGCAGACGCTGGTGTTTTATATGGGCCTCAGCCAGGCGGCCGACATTCAGCAGCAGCTGTTACGGCACGGGATGGACGCAGCGATGCCGGTGGCTATCGTGCAGCACGGCACCACGCCGCAGCAGCGCGTCGCCTGCGCCACGCTGCAGGAGCTGGCAACGCTGGCACAGCAGTTTGCCAGTCCGGCGTTGATCATTGTGGGCCGCGTGGTCAGCCTGCGCACGCAGCTGCGCTGGTTCTGATGCGGTAAAATACTGTACAGCACTGCGCTTTGCCGCCAGACTGAGCAGCCAAATCAATCACAAGGAGTTTCCATGCGCATTATTTCTCTGGCCGCGGCGCTGCTGATGCCGCTGAGCGTGGCGGTGAGTGCCGCCCCGGTGACGTGGTCAACGGTCACGGGCGAATGGCAGGTGGTTGCCGTGACGCCGAAAAAGGAGAACGGCCAGATTTACATCAAAAACGATCCGCAGTTTATGGGCGCGCGCGTGGCGTTTAAACCCAATGCGATCAGCTGGACGCGCGGCACTGCCGAACGCGGCATCAATCCGGCGACCGACAATTGCCAGGGAAAACCGCGCCTGAGCGCCGCCAGCGGGGCCGGACAGGATCGTGATTTCAGCTTTCGCTATGGCTTCAACGTGCATTGTGGCAATCAGGCGTGGGGACCGGCACCGGGCGCGGTACTGAGCGTGCTGGCCGACGGCAATGCGCGGCTATTCTGGGATGGCGCAGAGCTGACGCTGCATCGGGTGAAGTAAAGCCTGCGGGGCGCGTTGTGCTGCGCCCCGGCAAACCGGCTTATGGCTGCGCCACGAAGCCTACGGCGTCATACACTTTCTTCAGCGTTTCCTGGGCATGCGCACGGGCTTTCGCTGCGCCATCGCGCATTACCTGGTTGAGGAACGCTTCGTCATTGCGGAAACGATGATAGCGCTCCTGCAACTCAGTCAGCATCTCAGACACAGCATCTGCCACCGCGCCTTTCAGGTGACCATACATTTTGCCTTCGAACTCCTGCTCCAGCTGCGCAATCGACTTACCGGTCACGCCTGACAGGATATCCAGCAGGTTAGACACGCCCGCTTTCTCTTTGATGTCGTAGCGCACCACCGGCGGCTCTTCCGAGTCGGTCACTGCACGCTTAATCTTCTTCACCACCGATTTGGTGTCTTCCAGCAGACCAATCACGTTGTTGCGGTTGTCATCGGATTTCGACATCTTCTTCGTCGGCTCCAGCAGCGACATCACGCGCGCGCCGGACTTCGGAATAAACGGCTCAGGAATTTTAAACACGTCGCCGTACAGCGCATTGAAGCGCGCGGCGATATCGCGGCTCAGCTCAAGGTGCTGCTTCTGATCTTCGCCGACCGGTACCTGGTTAGTCTGATACAGCAGAATATCGGCCGCCATCAGCACCGGATAATCGAACAGGCCGGCGTTGATGTTCTCTTCGTAACGTGCCGATTTGTCCTTGAACTGCGTCATGCGGCTCAGTTCGCCGAAGTAGGCGTAGCAGTTCAGTACCCAGCTCAGCTGGGCGTGCTCCGGTACGTGCGACTGCACGAAGATGGTGCTTTTTTCCGGATCGATACCGCAGGCAAGGTACAGCGCCAGCGTATCCAGCGTGGCTTTGCGCAGCGCGGCCGGGTCCTGACGAACGGTGATGGCGTGCAGATCGACGATGCAGTAAATGCAGTGGAAATCATCCTGCATCTGCACCCACTGACGCAGCGCACCCATGTAGTTGCCAATGGTCAGTTCACCGGAAGGCTGGGCGCCGCTGAAAACGATGGGTTTGCTCATGTTATGTCCTGATAATCACAGCCCGAGAACGGGCAAAAGTTCGCTAAAAGTATCGAGAGTTAAATCGGGCTGGCTGGTGGCAATCGGCTCACCGTAGTTGTAGCCGAAGGTCATCGCAACGTTTGGCACGCCCGCCGCCTGGGCAGCGAGAATATCATTGCGCGAATCACCGACAAACAGCAATTGTCCTGGAAGCACGCCGAAACGGCCGAGAACGAGGAAAATCGCCGCCGGATGTGGTTTTTTCACCACCACATCGTCGCCGCCGATGATCAGAGAAAAGTAGTCGGCAATGCCGAGCGACTGCAGCAGCGGAGCAACAAACGGTGTAGGTTTGTTGGTGACGATGGCCAGCGGCAGACCGCTGGCGTGCAGCGCGGCCAGCGTCTCCTGCACCTGTGGAAACAGCGTACTGCCGGCTTCCACCGTTGCGGCGTAATGTTTGTCGAACAGCGCACGCGCGTCGCGCTGCTCGTCGGCCTGCGGCTCACGGCCCAGCGCCCAGCTGAGCGCCCGCGCCATCATGATGTCCGCACCGTTGCCAATCCAGGTTGAGACGCGCTCAACGCCCGCAGGCGGCAGCTGCAAATCGGCCAGCGCCAGATCGATCGCCTGTGCCAGGCCTGGCGCGCTGTGCACCAGCGTGCCATCGAGATCGAACGCCAGCGCGCGGATATCAGTGAAATGAGCCATTAACTTTCTCCAGTTCGCTGCGCATCTCATCGATCACCTTCTTGTAATCCGGATGACCGAAGATCGCCGAGCCCGCAACAAACATATCAGCCCCGGCCGCCGCGATCTGACCGATGTTATCGATCTTCACGCCGCCATCCACTTCCAGACGGATTTGGTAACCGCTCTGGTCAATGCGACGACGCGCTTCGCGCAGTTTATCCAGCGTGCCTGGAATAAAGGACTGGCCGCCGAAGCCGGGGTTGACCGACATCAGCAGAATGATGTCGAGCTTATCCATCACGTAATCGAGATAGCTGAGCGGCGTTGCCGGATTGAACACCAGACCGGCTTTACAGCCGTGCTCTTTGATCAGCTGCAGCGTACGGTCAACGTGCTCGCTGGCTTCGGGATGGAAAGTAATGAAGCTGGCACCCGCTTTGGCGAATTCCGGAATCAGCGCATCGACCGGTTTGACCATCAGATGCACATCGATGGGCGCGGTGATGCCGTAATCGCGCAGCGCTTTCAGCACCATTGGCCCCATGGTCAGATTGGGAACATAGTGGTTGTCCATCACATCGAAATGCACCACGTCGCCACCCGCTTCCAGCGCTTTAGCGGTATCTTCGCCCAGGCGGGCAAAATCAGCGGCAAGGATTGATGGGGCCAGTAAAAATTGTTTCATCCGAATCTCCCAATTTTGTGCGCCAGCCGGAGCTGGCGTGATGCGTTGGTCGCGGACGAAACAGGCTAGCGGAAAAGCGCCAGCAGTTCGTCAACCTGAGTGCGACCACTTATGCTTCGGCTGATGGAACGCCGGGCTTTAACTACGTGTAAATCCGCATGCTGATACCACTCGCGCGTCAGCAGGGTATCGTGGTTTGAAATCAGTACCGGGATGCGGCTCTCCTGCGCCAGCTTACTGGCCAGTTCCGCCAGATGCTGCTGCTCGCGCAGGCTAAAGCTGTTGGTGTGGTAAGCGGTAAAATTAGCCGTCGCCGACAGCGGCGCGTACGGCGGATCGCAATAAACCACTGAGCCTGTAGGGGCGTTGCCCAGAGTAACATCGTACGATTCACAGACAAAGGTGGCTTTTTGCGCGCGCTCGGCGAACCATAACAGTTCGGCTTCCGGGAAGTACGGCTTACGATAGCGACCAAAGGGCACATTAAATTCACCGCGCAGATTGTAACGGCACAGGCCGTTGTAACCATGGCGGTTGAGATAAAGAAACAGCACGGCGCGCTGATAGGTATCCGTGCTGGCGTTGAACGCCGTACGCTGGGCGTAATAGGTTTCCGCCGTATTGCCGTTGGCGCTGAACAGCTGGCGCGCGTCTTCAATAAACGAAGCGGTGCGCGTTTTGACGATATTGTAGAGATTGATCAGATCACCGTTGATGTCCGCCAGGTGATAACGGTCATAATCGGTGTTGAGGAATACGGAACCGGCGCCGACAAAAGGTTCGATTAAACAATCACCTTGTGGCAGATGACGACGGATATCGTCAAGCAGCGGGTATTTCCCTCCGGCCCATTTCAGGAAAGCGCGATTTTTCTTCATGCTGTCGTTGCTATTACATCTTAATTATTGGCTGTGGCGAAACCGACAGCAGATCTGCGCTTAGAACGGGGCCGCAGCAGCGCGGCCCCACATCACTTACTGGCTCTCTTTCTTCACCTGGCTGAGCGGTTTAACCCACGGGTTCGCCGCACGCACTTCCGCCGGCAGTGAAGCTACTGCACGTTTGGCTTCGGCCGGTGTGGCATAAGCGCCGCTCACCAGCACGTACCACGGCTGGCCGTTACGCGTGGTTTTATACACGTGATAACCGCTCAGATTCTGTTTCTTCGCCCAGGCGTTCAGGCTCGCTTCTTTCGACGCACCGCTCAGCTGCAGCGTGTAGTTGCCGCCCGATGGCAGCGACTTGCTGGCACCGCCACTGCTGGCCGGTGCGCTGTTGTGCGCGGTGGTGGTGTGCGTTTTGTTCTCTTTCACTGCGGCCGGTTTGCTGGCAGCCGGGGTTCTGTGGCTGCTGCTGGCACCGAGGCTGCGCGGTGGCGTCTCAGCGCGTACCGCCGACGGCGTGACCGCTTTGCCGGCGCTGCCGCTGACCGTTGCCGGTGCGGTAGGCAGCGAACTGTTGCCCTGTGCGCCCTGCGCCGCGGCATCAACGGAACCCTGCTGATTGTTCAGCGCGGTATTGAGATCGCCCGGCAGCGTTACGCGCTGCTGGTTGGCCGGTGTGTCAACCGGTGCTGCCTGAGTCGGCGTGGAGGAGACAGACGGCATGGAGATTGACTGACCGTCACTGCCGGCAGGTGCGGCGTTACCGGCGGTATTCTGCGGCGCACTGCCCTCAGCCGACGGCGTGGCATTCTGCTGGCCGCTCATGGTGGTTGAACCTGACAGGTCGATATTCTTTTCACTGCCGCCGCCAGCCGGTGCCGCGCTACCGGTGCTGGCGCTGTTGCTGGCCGGTTTCTTCTCGTCCGGGCCGGTCAGCGCGGAGCCAATGCCCAGCACCAGAATCAGCAGCACCAGAATGCCGATGCCCATCATCATATGCTGACGGGAAACCGGTACTTTCGCTTTCGGCGCAGAAGACGATTTGCGAGGCCGCGTGGGACGGCGGTCACTGGCGTCAGGTTTTAACTCGTCTTCCGGTTTGAACTCATCCATTTAGCCTCCTCCGTAAAACGGCACGCTTCCCACGTGCCGCATCACTGCTCACTGTTCCCCGCCGGACAGCAGCCCGACGTAGTCCGGGGATAATCAAGATACTTTGCAATCGTTAATCGCAGCCAGCACCATATCATGCGCCACGCCGCCACGCACTTCGGAGCGGCCAATAGCGAGAGGCAGCACCAGACGCAGCTCGCCGCCGAGCACTTTTTTATCGCGCATCATGTGCGGCAGATAGGCTTCTGCCGTCATGCTGGCCGGGCCGTTAACCGGCAGGCCAGCACGCTGCAGCAGCGCAATAATGCGGTCAGTATCGGCAGCGCTGAACTGACCCAGACGCTCAGCGGTGCGCGCCGCCATCACCATGCCCGCCGCGACCGCTTCACCGTGCAACCAGTTGCCGTAACCCATATGCGCTTCAATCGCATGGCCAAAGGTATGACCGAGATTGAGCAGCGCACGCAGGCCGGTTTCACGCTCGTCGGCCGCCACCACGTCGGCTTTCAGCTCGCAGCAGCGGCGAATGCAGTAAGCCATGGCGGTGTTATCCAGCGCCAGCAGCGCATCAAGATTCTGCTCCAGCCACTGGAAAAACTCACCGTCGAGAATGATGCCGTATTTGATCACTTCCGCCAGACCGGAGGCCAGCTCGCGCGGCGGCAGCGTGGTGAGGCAGTCGGTATCCACGATCACCGAAGCCGGCTGGTAGAAAGCACCGATCATGTTTTTACCGAGGGGATGGTTCACCGCAGTCTTGCCCCCGACCGAGGAGTCAACCTGCGACAGCAAGGTGGTCGGCACCTGAATAAAGCGTACGCCGCGCTGGTAGCTGGCAGCAGCAAAGCCGGTCAGATCGCCAATCACGCCACCGCCCAGCGCAATCAGCGTGGTGTCACGGCCGTGCGGCTTCTGCAGTAGCGCGGTGAAAACCTCGTCCATCACCGCCAGCGTTTTGTACTGCTCACCGTCGGGCAGAATCACCTGATCCACTTTCACCCCGGCGTTGCTCAGCAGCGTCGCGAGTTTGTCCAGATAGATCGGTGCCAGCGTCTGATTCGTCACCAGCATGGCATTGTCGCCGGCTTTCAGCGGCCAAAAAGAAGCCGGATCGTTAAACAGTCCGGCAGCGATGGTGATGGGGTAACTGCGATCCCCCAGTGAGACAGTGATCTTCTCCATGATGACCGATACCTATTGCTGAGCCCTCAGGGTGCTGGATTAATTTTTTTCCAGCATGTTGATGATCTGATTGGCGACAACTTTTGCACTTTGATCGTCAGTGCGAATGGTGACGTCAGCGATCTCTTCATAAAGCGGATTACGTTCGCCAGCCAGCGCTTCCAGTACTTCGCGCGGCGGTTCGTCAACCTGCAGCAGCGGACGCTTTTTATCACGCTGAGTGCGGGCAAGTTGCTTTTCGATGGTGGTTTCGAGGTAGACGACCACACCGCGGGCGGAGAGACGATTACGGGTTTCACGGGATTTGACGGAGCCGCCACCGGTCGCCAGGACAATGCCCTGTTTCTCGGTCAGCTCGTTGATGATTTTCTCTTCACGATCGCGAAAACCGGCTTCGCCTTCCACATCAAATACCCAGCCTACATCCGCTCCGGTACGTCGCTCAATTTCCTGATCGGAATCGAAAAATTCCATATTGAGTTGCTGAGCTAACTGACGACCAATAGTGCTTTTGCCGGCACCCATCGGCCCAACCAGAAAGATATTGCGTTTCTCTGCCATTTTGTCGGTATTACTAAGAATTCGTTGATGATACCCCGCGTTCAGCACATTGCTGGCGGGACAGGAACTGAGACCTCATGAGCGTTAGCAAGAGTCAGACGGAAAATTATCTCAACACTCATGGCCGTTTGGCAACCGAATAAATTGCCCCCGGCGACCTTCAAACAGGACCGGTCTGTGGTTCGCGAGACGGTAACGCTCTTCCTTTTTTGCCATCCTTGTGCGCGCTACAGGTGCGCTGGCTGGGCCTGTCGCTCCCGACAGCTTACCTGCGTAAACTGTGGAATAGGTGCCGTTGCTGACGTCCTGTACCACCCAAAATTCGGGCATATTTCTTTCGATGCCAGTATCGCTTGTCACTGACACCCGCCGGAAGGTTATCCTGCCGCGTTCCGTTACACCGTTTTAAAATCGCTAAACCTTGTATGCTAATTCCTGCCCTGCGTCAACGCAGTTGGTCATATGGAGCGAATTTTCCGCTTTATCCGGCGGTAAGCGCTGCTTCCCTGACCAGTCGCGGCGTGATGAAGATCACCAGCTCACGTTTTTTGCGCTCGTCGGTCTGCTGACGAAACAGACTGCCGAGCAGCGGCACCTCGCCCAGCCACGGCACGCGCTTTTCGCCCTGGGTGCGCTGCTGCTGGAAAATACCGCCCAGCGCCAGCGTTTCACCGTCACGCAGCGTCACCTGAGTGGCGATTTCCTGCTTATCGATGCTCAGCACCTGACTTTCCCCCATCGTCAGGCTGCGACCCGGCATGTTCTGGCTCAGCCGCAGCGTGAGCTGAATACGCCTGTTGCCCAATACTACTGGCGTCACCTCCATGCCCAGCACCGCCTCTTTGAACTCAATTGCCGTCGCACCGCTGTTACCGGATTTCACCTCGTAGGGAATTTCGGTGCCCTGCTTAATGGTGGCGGTCTGCTGGTGCGAGGTAAACAGCCGCGGGCTGGCGATGATTTCGATCTGGTTCTCCTGCTCCAGCGCACTCAGCTCCAGATTAAGCAGTTCGCCGTTCATCGGTCCGAGCGTGACGCCGGCGCGTATCGCCGGATTGCTCACCGCCAGCGGCACCAGCAGCTGCGGATTGCGCAGCGCCCCGGTGACGACATCGCCGGGTGCGGTGCTCCAGCTGACGCCGAGCTCGCGCAGATGCTCTTCATTGATGGTAACAATGTGCGCTGACAGCTCAACCTGCTCCAGCGGCAGATCCAGCGCCTGCAGCCAGCGCTCGGTGTCGCGCAGCGCCTGCGCGCTGTCCCGCAGCAACAGGCTGTTGGTACGGCTATCCACCGTCACGCTGCCGCGCGGCGTCATCAGCGAGCGTTCCGCCTGCAGGCTGCGGTAGACATCGCTGGCGCTGGCGTAGTGCAGCGTGACGGTGCGCTGCTCAAGCGGCGCCTGCAGCTGCTTCTCTTCACGCTCCGCCTGTGCCTGCTGTGCCTGTCGCTGCTGCCAGCTCTCCGGATAGACCAGCAGCACGCCCTCCTCCTGGATCACCGTGAGTTTCGCCAGCCGCGTGACCAGCGCCAGTGCACGCTCCCAGCCGACGTTATCGAGTCGCAGCGACAGCCGCCCCTCCACGCCCGGCGCGATCAACAGGTTGGTTTGCTGATAGTCAGCCAGCGCCTGCAGAATGCGCTCGACCGGCGCATCATCAAATACCAGGCTCAGGGGCTGATCAGCGGCGTGCAGCGGACTGCTCAGCGCCAGCCACAGCAGCAGCGTCATCCTTTTCATAAAATCCTCCTTTTATTACCCATGTGATGTGCTGCGGCGGACAGCTTTGCGTGGCGCTCAGTACCAGCGTATGTGCACTGAGCTGGGTTACCTGCCACGGTGCCACCGGAAAAGCAGCCGGTGCACTCAGCCGCTGACGTTTGCCCTGCGGTGAAACCAGCCAGGCCACAAAGTGCGGCGCGCGACCAATGATGCCCTGTAATCGCCAGCCGTGCGGCACAGCAGCAGGCGCCTGACACTGGCTGGCAGCCAGCGGCTGGAACGGATCGCGCGCCAGCGCCCAGCTGCTGCACAGCAGTAACACCAGTGCGCTACTCCGCATCGTCACTCTCCAGCCAGAACTCGCTGTGTAACACGCCCTGCTCCGCCTGCAGCTGAAAACGCTGTGGCACCGCTAACGCCGTCGCAGCCAGCCCGCTGAACAGCGGCAGAAACTGCGGCCAGCTCAGGCGCAGCGCCAGCTGCTGTGGCTGGCTGTCCGGATGCCAGGCCTCGAGCAGATTGCCGCGCGCCGCCACCAGTTGCTCTAACGATACGGACGCCGCCGTTGCCGCTGGCTGCAGCGTTGCGATCTCCGCCTGAAGCTGTTCGATGGCCGGTCGCGCGTCCAGCTGCTGCTGAAGTTGCTGGTGCTGCTGCGCCAGTTGTGACAGCTGCTGTTGCAGCGTGCTGAATTGCTGCTGTTGCGGACGCAGCAGCAGTAGCCACGCCAGCCCGAGTAGCAGCAGCGCCAGCAGCTGCAGGCTGGCTATCCGCCACGTCAGTGCCAGCTGCAGCCAGCGCTGGATGAGTTCATTCATCGGTCGCCTCCTGCAGCCGGGCACGCAGCGCGAAGCGGTAATCTCCCTGCGCCTGACGCTGTACGCTGCCCTGCTTCACCGCCGCAAATAACGGTTGCGTCTGCAGTTGATGGCGGAACGCGCTGACATCAGCCAGGCTTTGCGCCAGACCGTCCAGCACCAGTTGCCCCTGACGCCGCTCCACGCGACTCAGCCACAGCGTCTCCGGCATCAGTGCGGGCAGTTGCTGCCAGAACTGCTGCCAGCGTTGATGCTGCTGCAGCCGCTGTTGCTGCGCCTGCTGCCTGCGTAACAGATCATCCCGCTGCGCCATCAGCGTTTGCTGTTGCGCCAGCCGCTGCTGGATCTGCTGGAGCTGCATGGTCATATCGGCCTGCTGCCGGGCTGCCTGCTGGAGCCGCTGTTCAGCGCGCCACCACAGCAGCAGCGTGAGTAACAGCGTTACCAGCAGCACGACAACCAGCAACGCCACGCTGTGCTGGCGGCGTAGCAGCAACTGCTGTGCCCGCCACGGGAGCAAATTGACCGCCAGCATCAGTAATCCTCCGGACGTAGCGCCAGGCCTAGCGCAATCGCCAGCGCGCCCGCCTCTGCCGGTAGCGGCGGTTGCAGATAGTGCAACAGCGCCAGCGGCTTGCAGCGCTGTACTTCCGCCTCCGGCAACGCCTGCGGTGAGGTGCAGAACACCGTTTGTGCCTGGGGAAAGGTGTCACGCAGATGGGCGAGCGTCAGGGGTTCGGTTGCCGCACCGCAGGCGCTATTTTCGCCGGCCAGCGTCCACAGCCAGTGGTCGCAGAGCGGATGGATCAGCAGCTGATGCGGGCGCAGCGGAACGCGCATGGCGATCTGCGTCAGCGCCAGACTGCTCAGCTCAAACACGTCGGGGCGCAGTCCGGCCTGCTGCAGCGGCGCCAGCCACTGGGCGATGACGTCACGGCGCGCGGCGGTGACGTGCAGCTGGCTGGCGCTGCCGCCCAGCCGGTAATCCAGCGACAGCGAGGCGGCTTCGACCGGGAACAGACGCGATGCGGACGCGTTAACGTAGCGGCTGAGCGCCGGCTCGCGCAGTGAGGTCTCTGGCAACGGCAGCGTACGCTGCAGCACCAGCTGCGGCGGCAGGCCAACGCGCAGTGAGTAGCGCCTGGGTAAATGACGCTGCCAGCGCACCAACATCTCCTGTAACACTGGCGAGGTTTGCAACACGCCGTTGCGTAACGTATCGTGCGGCAGCGGCTGCTGCCACCAGTGTCGCAGCTGCCATCCGTGACGGCGTCGTTCAATGCCAAGGGCGCAGAGTTGCCCGTTCTGGATGTCCAGTCCAATTTGCCAGCGCTGAAAAGCCATGCGCGCGATCTCCTTATCGTTACAGGAAAAAGGATGATTACCCGCATTGCATGAAGAATGACGGGTATATCAAAGCGTCAGGCTTGCCTTTATACTACCGCGCGATTGTTTATAAACTGCCCAAACGCCAACAGATGGGAATTCTCAGGTGAAGTTCGTAAAGTATTTATTGATCCTTGCAGTGTGTTGCATTTTGCTGGGAGCCGGCACGGTTTATGGTTTGTACAAATACATAGAGCCGCAGCTGCCTGATGTGAACACATTGAAAGATGTGCGCCTGCAAACCCCGATGCAGGTTTACAGCGCGGATGGCGAGCTGATCGCCCAGTACGGTGAAAAGCGCCGTATCCCGCTCACCCTGCAACAGATGCCGCCTGAGCTAATCAAAGCGTTTATCGCCACCGAAGACAGCCGCTTTTATGAGCATCACGGCGTCGATCCGGTGGGGATTTTCCGCGCCGCCAGCATCGCGCTGGTCTCCGGCCACGCCTCGCAGGGCGCCAGTACCATTACGCAGCAGCTGGCGCGTAACTTCTTCCTCAGCCCTGAACGCACGCTGATGCGTAAAATCAAGGAAGCCTTCCTGGCGATTCGCATCGAGCAGTTGCTGAGTAAGGATGAAATCCTTGAGCTGTATCTGAATAAAATCTATCTCGGCTATCGCGCTTACGGCGTCGGTGCGGCGGCGCAGGTGTACTTCGGTAAACCGGTCGATCAGCTGTCGCTGAGTGAGATGGCGATGATCGCCGGCCTGCCGAAAGCGCCGTCGACCTTTAACCCGCTCTATTCACACGCCCGTGCGCTGGCGCGCCGTAATGTGGTGCTGGCTCGCATGCTGGATCAGAACTACATCACGCAGCAGCAGTATAACGACGCGCGCAACACGCCGCTGACCGCCAGCTATCACGGCCCGGAAATTGCCTTCTCTGCACCGTATCTCACCGAGTTAGTGCGTCAGGAGATGGTGAAACGCTACGGCGACAGCGCCTATGACGATGGCTACAAGGTGTATACCACCGTGACCCGCCATCTGCAGGAAGCCGCACAGCAGGCGGTGCGTAACAACGTGATGGCGTACGATATGCGTCACGGCTATCGCGGTCCGACCAACGTGCTGTGGAAAGTGGGTGAAGCCAGCTGGGATCACACCCGCATCGTCAATACGCTGAAAAATCTGCCGGTCTACGGTCCGCTGAATGCCGCCGTAGTCACCAGCGCCAGCGCCGACGAAGCCACCGCCATGCTAAAAGATGGCAGCAGCGTTTCGCTGACCTTAGCCGGCGTGCGCTGGGCGCGTCCGTATAAATCCGACACTCTGCAGGGCCCGACGCCGCGCAGCGTCACTCAGGTGCTGCAGGCTGGCCAGCAGATTTGGGTACGTAAAGTCGGGGATGCATGGTGGCTGGGACAGGTGCCGCTGGTGAACTCGGCGCTGGTGTCGCTTAATCCGGAAGACGGTGCGGTACGCGCGCTGGTGGGCGGTTTTGACTTCAACCAGAGTATGTTCAACCGCGCCACCCAGGCGCTGCGTCAGGTCGGCTCGAACATCAAGCCGTTCCTGTATACCGCCGCCATGGACCGCGGCCTGACGCTGGCCTCCATCCTCAACGATGTGCCGATTTCACGCTGGGATGCCGGTGCCGGCGCAGACTGGCGACCAAAAAACTCGCCGCCGACTTATGCGGGTCCGATTCGTTTACGCCAGGGGCTGGGTGAGTCGAAAAACGTGGTGATGGTGCGCGCGATGCGTGCCATGGGCGTTGATTACGCCGCTGAGTATCTGCAGCGCTTTGGCTTCCCGGCGCAGAACATTATCCATACCGAGTCGCTGGCACTGGGCGCCGCATCCTTCACGCCAATGCAGGTGGCGCGCGGCTATGCGGTGATGGCCAACGGCGGCTTCCTGGTTGATCCTTACTTCATCGCCAAGATTGAGAACGAACAGGGCGGCGTGATTTTCCAGGCGCAGCCGAAGATCGCCTGCCCGCAGTGCAATCTGCCGGTGATCTATGGCGACACCAAAAAGTCGGTGGCGCTGAATGAAGAGAGCGTGGAAAACGTTGCCACCTCGAATCAGCAGCAGAATCAGACCGTGCCGCAGCCCGAGCTGGAGCAGGTACCGGCGCAGCCGCAGCCGGCCGGCGATCAGCAGTATGCACCGCACGTGATCAACACGCCGCTGGCGTTCCTGATCAAGAGCGCGCTGAACTCTAACATCTTCGGTGAACCGGGCTGGATGGGAACCGGCTGGCGTGCCGGCCGCGATCTGAAGCGTAACGATATCGGCGGCAAAACCGGTACCACCAACAGTTCCAAAGACGCCTGGTTCTCCGGTTATGGTCCGGGCGTGGTGACGTCGGTGTGGATTGGCTTCGATGATTCGCGCGCGCTGGGTCGCACCACGGTATCGGGTGCGATACCGGATCAGATCTCCGGCTACGAAGGCGGCGCGAAGAGTGCGCAGCCGGCATGGGATGATTACATGAAAGTGGCGCTGGATGGTGTGCCGGTGCAGCCGCTGACACCGCCGGACGGCGTGGTGACGGTGACCATTGACCGCAGCACCGGCAAGCTGGCCAACGGTGGCGGCAACACCCGTCAGGAGTACTTCATTAACGGCACCCAGCCGACCGAATATTCGGTGCATGATGTGGGCACCACCATCATGGACAACGGTGAAAGCCACGAACTGTTTTGATCAAAAAAGCCGGGGGAAATCCCCGGCTTTTTGTTTTTACCCCGTGCGACTTTCCGCGCCTTTTATTGCGCCGCCAGGTGTCCTCAATAACTCAACCGCCCCTGCTTCACCAGCCACTCACGCACCATGAACAGCGCGCTGACGTTACGCGCCTCGCGAAAATCCGGCTCTTCCAGCAGCGCCAGCAGATTGCTGAGCGGCCAGCGGCGTACAATCAGCGGCTCCGGCTCATCCCCTTCCAGCTTCTCTTCGTACAACCCTTCAGCTACCACGATATTCATCTTGCTGGAGAAATAGGACGGCGCCATGGTGAGTTTGCCCAGCGCTTCCAGCTGATGCGCGCCAAAGCCCACTTCTTCTTTCAGCTCACGGTTGGCGGCTTCAAAAGCGCTTTCACCAGGATCGATTAAACCCTTCGGGAAGCCCAGCTCATAGGTTTCCAGTCCGACGGCGTACTCCTGGATCAGAATCACGTCATCGCCAATGATCGGCACAATCATCACCGCTTCACGATCGGAGGGCTTCATGCGCTCATAGACGCGACGCGCACCGTTGCTGAAGGCGAGATCAACCGCTTCGATGGTAAACAGGCGGGAGCGGGCCACCGCTTCCACGTTGAGGATGTCAGGTTTTTTCAGGGGAGTGGTCATATCAGCCTCAAACTTAGCACAGCCTTGTGAAACGCGATGACGTCAGCATACCGAAGCCCGCGGCATTGTGCGACACGCAGCACGGGTCAATCATGGTGACATACATTTGCCCGCTGCCGCTAACAACTTCTTGTTATCTGCACAGTAAGATTTTCACAATAAGTCAACGGGGTAGCAGCAAATTCGGATAATACCGATGTTTAATTGAGGGACTTGTGAGTACCATCCCGTTAAGGAATAATCTAACAAATTTATAATACAATGATTTTGCGCGGTATTTTGTTTCATTTGCCTCTTGTCAGAATGACTTCTGCTCGCCAAAATTGACTCGTATTGCAGGTTTTACCGGGAGCACATCGTAAACGTGACGGCAGTTTTTTGGCTGGATTGAGCAAAGCATGAGCACTCTTATCGTCATTCTGGCTGTCATGCTGGCCTGTTCGTTAGTGGCCGGAATCGGCTACTGGTACGCTATGCGGCATCGTCCGCCGTTGGCGAAACCACTGCCGTTTATCAGTCCGCCCTGCCGTAAACTCACCGATGAAGAACGCGCTGCCGTTGAGAAGTATATTGCGTCGCTGGGTAAAGCGCGTCAGCACAGCAGTGGGCGATCGACCCGATCGTCACGGGAACCCGAAGCGCTGGCGCTGACCGCACAGAGCAATAATGTTTATCCCGTTACCCGCTCCATCACCCGTTACGGCCTCTCCACTGACGATCCCCACAAATGGCGCTACTACCTGGATGAAGTCGAGGTGCATCTGCCGCCGCTGTGGGAGCAGTACATCGCTGAAGAAAACTACGTCGAGCTGATCCGCACCCAGACCCTGCCGCTGGTGATCTCGCTCAACGGCCACTCGCTGGTGAACTATGCGGTGGAACAACCGGCGCTGCCGCCGCTGGTGCGGCCAATGTCGACCAACGCTTCGATTCGTAAAGAGGAGAGCGAAAACGTCGAGCTGCTGCAGGTGCGCAAAGAGTCGCCGGAAGAGTATCAGCTGTCGCGCGCCGACGGCACGCGTGAAGCGAGCGCTATTTGCTGCGCCTTCCTGCTGTTTTTCCTCAGCCTGGTGCTGCCCGGCAGCCTGATGCTGTGGATTGCGCTGCCCGCCGGCGCGATCGTCGCTGTCAGCCTGTGGTTTATGTACCGATTCCCCGGTGAAAAAGGGCTGCGCGATGTGCACTGTCTGCGCGGCGCACCGAAGCGCTGGGGCCTGTTTGGCGAATCCAACCAGGAGCAGAGCAACATCTCGCTCGGCATCATCGACTTAATCTATCCGGCACACTGGCAGCCTTATGTGGCGCACGACCTGGGCCAGGTGACGGATGTGGATATCTACCTGAATCGTCAGGTGGTACGCCAGGGGCGCTTCCTGTCGCTGCAGGATGAAGTCCGCAACTTCCCGGTACAGCGCTGGCGTAAAAACCTGGTGCTGGCGTGCGGTTCGCTGCTGGTGCTGGTGATGCTGGTGAGCTGGATTCCGCTCAGCATGCCGATCAAACTCAGCCTCGCCTGGCTGAAAGGCACCGAAAGTGTGGAAGTGAACAGCGTCGATAAACTCACTGCCCTGCCGCTG
This sequence comes from Pantoea sp. Morm, assembly GCF_016643525.1. NCBI lineage: Bacteria > Pseudomonadati > Pseudomonadota > Gammaproteobacteria > Enterobacterales > Erwiniaceae > Pantoea > Pantoea sp. Morm. The sequence goes on from NZ_VOQX01000016.1 coordinate 50,474, forward strand.
CACATTGGCGATAGCCTGAAAGTGAACGGCACCGGCATGTGCTCGGTTCCGGGCAATTACCAGAGCAACCGCAGCTACGGCTACATGCCGTTCGACTGCTCGGCGATTTACTGGAACAACGCTGCGCCGCTGCCGCTGCCGCAGTCCGACATCATCGACAAAGCCGCCGCGCTGCTGGAGACCACCACGCAGCAGCTGCATCCGGAAACCAACACCGACCCGAAACTTAACCCGCAGCTGGCGTCGGCGATCCAGAAATCAGGCATGATCCTGCTGGATGATTTCTCCGATCTGGTGTTGAAAACCCAGCAGCTGTGCAGCCAGCAGCAGGACTGCGTGCGCCTGAAAAATGCGCTGGTTAACCTCGGTAACGCCAAAGACTGGGATACGCTGATTCACCGTGCGGATTCCGGCAAGCTCAACGGCATGAACGTGCTGCTGCGTCCGGTTAGCGCCGAAGCGCTGGAGAATCTGGTGAACACCGCCACCTCGACCTTCTTCTCGCGGGAGACGCGTCGCGCGGCGGAAACCCTTAACAGCCCGCCGCCGGGCGGATTCCTGATCATTAGCGATGAAGGCCGGCAGATGGTGAACCAGCCGCAGCCGTCGGTGGCGCTGTTCGATCTCGACGCTCCTTCACAGTGGCACGAACTGCAGCGCCTGTCCGGCATGCTGCTGCACACACCGTTTGCCGCCAGCGGTATCATTACCAGCATTACCACCGATGCCAACGGCACGCGCCATATCGCCCTGCACAACGAGCCCGACGCCATGGCGCAGTGGCGCTATCTCGGCACCGCGCTGCTGATGCTGGTGCTGATTGTCAGCGCCGTCAGCAACGGCCTGCTGGCGCTGCGCCGCATCCACCGCAACCGCCTGCGTATGGCGCAGATTCAGCAGTATTACGACAAGTGCTTTAACCACAACCTCAGCACTATGCAGAGCGTGCGCTCGCTGTTCTGACCCTCCGCCTTCTGTGCTACCCTGTCGCCCTGTTTTTCAGGGCGGAAAACAAAATGCCGATTACGCTTAAGGGATTGGCGATGGATCGGCAGCCCGCAACGGCACCTCGCCCTTGATTTATCACGTTGTACCCATACCTTTGGGTATCCGGCACCGGCCCGATCCATCTTTCCGGCGTCATGCGACCGTGTGCGACCGATCGCCACACGGCGCGACGCAGCGTAACAGCAGGAGCCGCAATGAAAGAGAAAACCAGTGAAGGCGTCCGCCTTGATAAATGGCTGTGGGCCGCGCGCTTCTATAAAACCCGCGCGCTGGCTCGCGACATGATTGAAGGCGGCAAAGTGCATTACAACGGCCAGCGCAGCAAACCGGGCAAAGTGGTCGAACTGCAGGCCGAGCTGACGCTGCGTCAGGGCAACGATGAGCGCACGGTGATCATCACCGCCATCGGCGACCAGCGGCGTCCGGCCAGCGAAGCGCAGCAGATGTACGCGGAGACGGCCGCCAGCATCGAAAAGCGCGAAAAGAACGCGCTGGCGCGCAAAATGAATGCCCTGACCATGCCGCATCCCGATCGCCGCCCGGATAAAAAAGAGCGCCGCGATCTGCTGAAATTTAAATTGTCGGGCGATGAATAACTCGCGCCCCCACGAGAGAAACCTTATGTCTGTTCAAGATCAACTGCATCGTTACCTGTTTGAAAACGTCGCCGTGCGCGGCGAGCTGGTCAACGCATCTCAAACCTGGCGCGACATCGTGCAGAACCACGACTACGCCGAGCCGGTCAAAACGCTGCTGGGCGAACTGCTGGTCGCCACCAGCCTGCTCACCGCTACGCTGAAATTTGACGGCGATATCACCGTGCAGCTGCAGGGCGATGGCCCGCTGAGCATGGCGGTGATCAACGGGAATAATCGCCAGGAGCTGCGCGGCGTGGCGCGGCTGAAAGAGGATGCGGAGATCGCCGTAGGCAGCAGCCTGAAGCAGATGGTGGGTAACGGCTATCTGGTGATCACCATTTCGCCTGAGAAAGGCGAGCGCTATCAGGGCGTGGTCGGCCTGGAAGCCGATACGCTGGCGGGCTGTCTGGAAGATTACTTCATGCGTTCCGAGCAGCTGCCAACCCGCCTTTTCATTCGCACCAGCGAGAAAGGCGCAGCCGGTATTCTGCTGCAGGTGCTGCCCGCGCAGGAGCCCAACCTGGATGACTTCAACCATCTGGCCACGTTAACCGAAACCGTGAAGAGCGAAGAGCTGATTGAGCTGCCCGCTACTGACGTACTGTGGCGTCTCTATCATCAGGAAGAAGCCACGGTTTACGATCCGGCGCCGGTCAGTTTCAAATGCACCTGCTCGCGCGAACGCTGCGGTGAAGTGCTGAAAACGCTGCCGCCAGAGGAAGTGGATGAGATTCTGGTCGAAGACGGCAAAATTGATATGCACTGCGACTATTGCGGCACGCACTATGTGTACGACGCAGTGGATATTGCTGCTATTCGTAACGCTCCCTCCGGCAATAGCGATCAACTGCATTAATCAGCAAACGGGCGGTGACGCCGCCCGTATTTTCCGCCGGCGTAGCGCTATGATTTTTCACGGAAATTAACTAATTTACGCTAACTTTAGTTTCATAAGTGGCAGATTTCTCTACTTGTCACGTTCCAGCTCGCATTTTTAACTCTCTTCACTTTTCCACCTCGCTCAGACGTGTACACTGCGCGCGATCTGCCCTGTGCGGCTATGCGCAGCAGGACGCAGAAACCCTCATAAAAAATGCCATGAAGTACCGATTTAAGGAGCAGTCACATGCGCGTTAACGGCCTGACATCGCAAGACCTCGAAACGCTCGGAATTAGCGGCACCACCGAGGTGGTGTACAACCCTGATTACGCCACGTTATTTCAGGAAGAAACCCGCCCGGAGCTGGAAGGTTACGCGCGCGGCACCCTGACGCAGAGCGGTGCCATTGCCGTGGATACCGGCATCTTCACCGGACGTTCGCCGAAAGATAAATACATCGTGCGGGATGACACCACGCGTGACACGCTGTGGTGGAACGACGTTGGCAACGGCAAGAACGACAACCAGCCGCTGTCACAGGAAACCTGGCAGGCGCTGAAAGATCGCTGCACGCAACAGCTTTCCGGCAAGCGTCTGTTTGTGATTGACGCCTTCTGCGGCGCCAACCCGGACACCCGCCTCAGCGTGCGTTTCGTGATGGAAGTGGCGTGGCAGGCGCATTTCGTCAAAAACATGTTTATCCGTCCGACTGAAGCCGAACTGGCTGAGTTTACGCCGGATTTCGTGGTGATGAACGCGGCGCAGTGCACCAATCCGGACTGGCTGGCGCAGGGGCTGCATTCCGAGAATTTTGTCGCCTTTAACCTGACCGAACGCATGCAGCTGATCGGCGGTACCTGGTACGGCGGCGAGATGAAAAAAGGCCTGTTCGCCATCATGAACTATCTGTTGCCGCTGAAGGGTATCGCCTCGATGCACTGCTCGGCCAACGTCGGCAAAGCGGGCGACGTGGCGGTGTTCTTTGGCCTGTCCGGTACCGGTAAAACCACCCTCTCTACCGATCCGGATCGTCAGCTGATCGGCGACGATGAGCACGGCTGGGACGACGACGGCGTCTTTAACTTCGAAGGCGGCTGCTACGCCAAAACCATCAATCTGTCAGAGCAGGCCGAGCCGGAGATTTACCGCGCGATTCGCCGCGATGCGCTGCTGGAGAACGTGGTGGTGCGCGCCGACGGCACGGTCGATTACGCCGACGCCAGCAAGACGGAAAACACCCGCGTGTCTTACCCGATCGAGCACATCGAAAACATCGTGCAGCCGGTGTCGAAAGCGGGCCATGCGAAGAAGGTCATCTTCCTGACCGCCGATGCCTTTGGCGTACTGCCACCGGTTTCGCGTCTGACGCCGGAGCAAACCCAGTACCACTTCCTGTCCGGCTTTACCGCCAAGCTGGCTGGCACCGAGCGCGGTGTGACGCAGCCCACCCCAACCTTCTCCGCCTGTTTTGGCGCGGCGTTCCTGACGCTGCATCCAACGCAGTACTCGGATGTGCTGGTGAAACGTATGCAGGCGTCCGGCGCGCAGGCCTATCTGGTGAATACCGGCTGGAACGGCAGCGGCAAGCGCATTTCGCTGAAAGACACGCGCGCTATCATCAACGCGATTCTGGCCGGTGAGCTGGATGAAGCGGAGACCGTGACACTGCCGGTGTTTAATCTGCAGGTGCCCACCACGCTGGCACAGGTGGACGATGCCATTCTCGATCCGCGTCGCAGCTGGCCTGACGCCGCCGCCTGGCAGCAGGCGGCCGAAGCGCTGGCGCAGCGCTTTATCACCAATTTCGAGAAGTACACCGATAACGATGCCGGTAAGGCGCTGGTGCAGGCCGGCCCGCAGCTGTGAAGTAGCCCAGCCGCCACAACGGCGGCTTAGCGATGGCACATTTCGTCGCGGCGCGATTTATCGCGTATGCCTGCAGCGGTAATATCGCTGATGGATGCGCAATAGATTGCGCCGCTACGGTTGGTGCGGAAATTTAACTAACGTTACTGCTTACTGCCGTCGTGGCGCTGTTTTCCGGGATCGGTAACCACGCGCGGATACGTAATCCGCCGCGTTCGCTGTCGCCAATCTCCAGCGATCCGTCATGCGCATCGATAATACGCTGCACAATCGCCAGGCCCAGACCGGTGCCGCTGGTGCTGCGCGCGCTGTCGCCACGCACAAACGGCTGGAACAGATGCTGTAACTGATCCGGCTTAATGCCCGGACCATCATCCTCCACCTGGAACCATGCGCGATTCAGTTCCTGACCGCTGCTGACTTTAATCCAGCCATTGCCGTAACGTGCCGCGTTGACCACCAGATTAGCCACCGCGCGTTTAATCGACAGCGGGTTAATGTCCAGCATCAGCTCGGCGTCCATCACCGCATTCTCAATCTCGCGCTCGTAGCCGCTCTCCGCCGCCACCACTTCGCCCAGCACGCTATTCAGATCGGCGCGCTCGGTTTGCATCTCCTGCCCGGTGCGCAGGTAATCGATGAACTGCTCGATGATGGCGTTGCACTCTTCGATATCTTTGTTGATCGACTCGGCCAGGTAGCCATCTTCCTCGCCCATCATCTCGGTGGCGAGACGGATGCGCGTCAGCGGCGTGCGTAAATCATGGCTGACGCCGGCCATCAGCAGCGTACGGTCATCGGCCAGCTGCTTCACGCCCGCCGCCATCTGGTTGAAGGCGCGCGTCACCGAACGCACTTCCGAAGCACCGTATTCGCGCAGCGGTGGCGGAATAATGCCTTTCCCCACCTGCAACGCAGCGTGTTCAAGATCGACTAAGGGTCGGTTTTGTATTCGGATAAACAGCCAGGCGCCGCCAATCGCCAGCAGCATAATCGCCAGGGTATAGCGGAACAGCGGTGAGAAGTCGCCCTGATGGATTTCGGTCAGCGGCACGCGCACCCAGATATCCGGTGACAGCCAGGTTTTCAGCCAGACCACCGGCGAGTTTTTGTTAACCTCAACCCGCACGTCGGTCGGCCCGCCCAGCTGCTGAGCCATCTGTTCACTGAGGAATTCATAATGCTGCGCCCAGCGCAGTCCGCTCTCTTCCGCCGCCGCGTTGGTGTACAACGAGATGCCCAGCTCACGATAAATTTCGCGCCGGAAGGCCGGCGGCACTTCCAGCTGCGTACCATCCTCCAGCTGCAGCCGATCGGTCATCAGCATACGCACTTCGTAGGCGAGGACTTTGTTGAACTGCTGCAGGCTGGGAAGAATGGCGAAATTGAGCACCACCAGGTAGGTCGTTACCAGGCTGACGAACAGCAAGGTAACGATCAACAACAGGGTGCGGGCAAACGAACTGCGGGGTGAGAAGCGCAATCGCCTCATGCTTTACTGCCGTCCGGAACGAACACGTAGCCAAGGCCCCAGACGGTCTGGATGTAGCGCGGATGCGCCGGATCTTCCTCGACCATGCGGCGCAGACGAGAGATCTGCACGTCGATAGAACGTTCCATCGCACTGTACTCACGCCCGCGCGCCAGGTTCATCAGCTTATCGCGCGACAGCGGCTCACGCGGATGGCTCACCAGCGCTTTCAGCACGGCAAACTCTCCGCTGGTCAGCGGCATCGGCTCATCTTCACGGAACATTTCACGCGTGCCGAGGTTCAGTTTGAACTTACCGAAGGCGATGACCGCTTCTTCCTGCGACGGCGCGCCCGGCAGCTCATTGGCCTGACGACGCAGCACGGCACGAATTCGCGCCAGCAGCTCACGCGGGTTGAACGGTTTTGGAATGTAGTCATCGGCGCCGATTTCCAGCCCCACGATACGATCGACCTCTTCACCTTTCGCGGTGACCATAATGATCGGCATCGGGTTACTCTGGCTACGCAGACGACGGCAAATTGACAGGCCATCTTCGCCCGGCAGCATTAAATCCAGCACCATTAAATGGAATGATTCGCGGGTCAGCAGACGATCCATCTGCTCGGCGTTGGCGACGCTGCGCACCTGAAAGCCCTGTTCGGTGAGATAGCGTTCGAGCAGTGCGCGCAGACGCATATCATCATCGACGACCAGAATTTTGTAGTTCTCTTGCATGTTCAACTCCCAAAGGCGCCATTGCCTGAGCCGATATTGTGTAAAAAAGATGCCCGTCTGTGACAGTCATTATTGGTTTATATTCTAGCCGAAATTGTTACAAAGCATATTAAACAGCAGCTTATCTTTAATTTTAACCGCGAACTGCGGCTCCGCTCGCGCTTTTCTGACTGATTTTGACGCCGTTTAGCGCTTGTCTGAAAATCAGCGGCGTTTTCTGCCGGCGAGTGGTCCAGCCGGGCCGTCCCGCTTCCGCCGTCAGGCGGGGCGCGCCATTTGGCTTAAGTTTCGCCTGCAGGATAAGCCAGCGGCCGCGCTCAGTAGCATAAAATATCGCGTTTTCGCCGCTGACTGCGTATCCGCGCTCGGAACAGTGCCAGTGCGCGCGCAAAATAAGGCCAGTGTTAAATAAAGTGATTTAAATCAGTCAGTAAACTCCCCTTTCCTCTGCGCAAATGATCTCCGACACTGCATCGGTACCTGCTTACTGAGTTCATGTGGAGAAGAAAGATGAAAAAAACCGTTGTTCTGCTGAGCGCTCTGGTACTCACCAGCCTCACACAGGTTCAGGCCGCTACGCCAGCGGGCGAAGCCGCCGGCGCACAGGCGTCGACCACGGCCAAAGGTAATTCCGATGCTATCGGCATCGGTGCGGTGGGTGCCCTGCTCGGCGTCGCGCTGGCCACCATGGGCGGCGGCGATCACGGCGGCAGCAGCACCTCAACGACCACGGCGACCACGCCGGGCAAATAACGCTTATCTGGCGCGGCAAGGCTGCGGCGCTTCCCCCTCTTATACTGCCAGCCCTTTCGCCAGCGGAGAATAAGTTGCGCCCCGGCTTGTTTCACCAGGCCATTACTCTCCGCCTCTTTTTTCCTCACTTTCCGTGACGTACTCAATGCGGTTCACAAACCACACCTTCTGCCCTTCCGGCGTGTTTACCGTCACCTCGTCATCCACCTCTTTTTTGATCAGCGCGCGCGCCATCGGCGAGTCGATGGAGATGTACTCTTTCACCGTATCGCCATAGATCTCGTCCGGTCCGACGATGCGAAAACGCTTCACGTCGCCCTGCTCATTCTCCACTTCCACCCAGGCACCGAAGAACACTTTGCCCTCCTGCTGCGGCGCATAATCAACAATTTTCAGCTCGGCGAGACATTTACGCAGATAGCGCACGCGCCGATCGATCTGGCGCAGCAGGCGCTTGTTATAGGTGTAATCAGCGTTTTCAGAGCGATCGCCCAGGCTGGCGGCCCAGGAGACAATGCGGGTGATTTCCGGCCGCTTCTCATTCCACAGATGGTCGTGCTCAGCACGCAGCTTGTTATAGCCTTCGCGGGTAATCAGTTGGGTTTTCATCGCTTCACTCGTGGTTACAGCCCTGTTCACTGCACAGAGGCTATCACAAAGCCTTACCTGCCCGGACAGGCACCCAGCGTCTTTTTCATCAGGCGCACATAATCGGCGACCAGGCCGGGTGTCCAGGTCATGATTTCTGCCCGTTCGCGCAGCACGCAGGCGCCCCAGAATGCCGGCTGCAGCAGCAGCGCAAACACCTGCTGCAGCCGCTGGCCGTAATAGCCTTCAAACGCCACGTCCAGCGCATCCACCACGGTGGTCGAACAGTTTTTTGCCGTCAGATTATACAGGCTGTCACCACGGTTGGCCTGCCAGTAGCTGGCGAGCGCCTGTCCGTTGTAGTGCTGAAAACTGAAGGTTAAATCCGGGCTGCGCCAGTCGGCAATCTCTGCCGCCAGCAGGGGAGAAAACGGCCGGGACGATCGTTAATCTGTCCGGCCAGCAGCAGACGCGGCAGCTCGTGCGGTTGCGGATCGATCTCCTGCTGCGGATAAAGGCTGATGTAGCCGCGCTCGCCAAAGCTCAGTGCCGCGTGGCCGGTACAAAAGTGCCCTTCACCGTTAATCACGCCGATGTAACGGTCAATCACATAGCGCTTCGGCTGTTGACTGGCTTCAGACTGCGCCTGCCAGACGTGGACACAGAGAGGAAATGCCGCGGCGACCGGCGGAAAGCGGGCCTGCTGCCACGGCCGGAGCCGCGCGATATGACGATGGCCGCGACAAAACCACGGCAGCAGCGTAACGGACTGACCCGCCGGCAGGCGCTGCCACTGGCGCCAGACGCGCCACACCGTCAGGCTGAACGACAGCAGCAACAGCACCAGCCAGCTGCCCAGCAACAGGCAGGTATGCAGGTTGTCATTGAAAAACAGCACCACGCTGAGCACCATCTCGCCGCAGCCCAGCATAAAATGTCGCACCCAGCGCTGGCGCTGAATCAGCGCCGCGCTCAGGCAGCGAAACAGGCCGTTAAACAACAGGCAGATTTCCATCACCGTCAGCAGCAGTTTCTTCAGTTGCCTTTCATCACCGTGCCACAGCGCGCCGGCCAGCAGCGTGCCGACAAAAATCAGGGAAAACAGCAGATTAAGCCAGCGCTGCAGCGACACCTCGCCGCTCAGCAGGTTAAACAGCAGCGACAGCGACAGTAAGAGCGCCAGCACCTGTAGCGACAGATTGATATGCCCATCGACCAGCACGTCCGCCACGATCATGCCGGCCAGCAGCACGCCGCACAGCGCCAGGCCATAAATCAGCAGACGATAACGCACCAGCAGCTCGCGTCCGGCCAGCAGCAGCAGTAATTTGATCATTGCTTCACCCTCCTTCCGTGGTTTGCCACGGATTATAGGGCAGAGGCGGGGCGAGCCTGGCAGCAACCGGCACGCCATTGCGTTGGGGTTTAACACATAGGTGGCTAAGTTTCTCTGAGTTGCGCGCTGCATTCAGAAAAAGACGGATTCACCGGTCAGCGGCTGGCAATTTGCGGCCTCAGTCCGTATAACTGTCCCCTATTTCTAACCCTGTGTAAGCAAGACAGTTACTGATGATGAAAGATTCGCTGAGCCAGATTATCGCAGGTGAGCTGAAGGCACGCGCCGACCAGGTTGACGCCGCCATTCGCTTGCTGGACGAAGGGAACACCGTGCCGTTTATAGCACGTTACCGTAAGGAAGTGACCGGCGGGCTGGATGATACCCAGCTGCGTACGCTGGAGAGCCGTCTCGGCTATCTGCGTGAGCTGGAGGAACGCCGCCAGTCGATTCTGAAATCCATTGATGACCAGGGCAAACTGACGCCGGAATTAGCCACTGCTATCAACGGCACGCTGAACAAAACCGAGCTGGAAGATCTCTATCTGCCTTATAAGCAGAAGCGCCGCACGCGCGGGCAGATCGCTATCGAAGCCGGGCTGGAACCGCTGGCAGAGACGCTGTGGAACGATGCGTCTCAGGATCCCGAGCAGCTGGCAGCGCGTTATGTCGACGCGGACAAAGGCGTCGCCGATGTGCGTGCCGCGCTGGATGGCGCACGCTATATCCTGATGGAGCGCTTCGCCGAAGACGCCACGCTGCTGGCGAAAGTACGTGAATACCTGTGGAAGAACGCCCATCTGGTTGCGCGCGTGGTGGAAGGCAAAGAGGAAGAAGGCGCTAAATTCCGCGACTACTTCGATCATCACGAAGCGCTGAGCAGCGTGCCGTCGCACCGCGCGCTGGCCATGTTCCGTGGCCGTAACGAAGGCGTTTTACAGCTGTCGCTCAACGCCGATCCGCAGTTTGATGAAGCGCCGCGCGAAAGCTACGGTGAAACGCTGATCGCCGACCACCTTGGCCTGCGCCTGAACAACGCACCGGCCGACAGCTGGCGCAAAGCCGTGGTCAGCTGGACCTGGCGCATCAAGGTCCTGCTGCACCTCGAAACCGAACTGATGGGCACCATCCGCGAACGGGCGGAAGACGAAGCGATCAACGTGTTTGCCCGTAATCTGCACGATCTGCTGATGGCGGCTCCCGCCGGCATGCGCGCCACCATGGGTCTCGATCCGGGCCTGCGCACCGGGGTCAAAGTGGCGGTGGTCGATGCCACCGGCAAGCTGGTCGCGACCGATACCATCTATCCGCATACCGGCCAGGCGGCCAAAGCCGCGACCTCGGTGGCGGCACTGTGCGCGAAACATCAGGTTGAACTGGTGGCGATCGGCAACGGCACCGCTTCACGTGAAACCGAGCGTTTCTTCCTCGACGTACAGAAGCAGTTCCCGCAAATCAAAGCGCAAAAAGTGATTGTCAGTGAGGCCGGAGCATCGGTCTATTCCGCTTCCGAACTGGCGGCGCAGGAGTTCCCCGATCTCGACGTTTCGCTGCGCGGTGCGGTGTCTATCGCCCGACGTCTGCAGGATCCGCTGGCAGAGCTGGTCAAAATTGACCCGAAATCGATTGGCGTCGGCCAGTATCAGCACGATGTCAGCCAGAGCCAGCTGGCGAAAAAACTCGATGCGGTGGTGGAAGATTGTGTGAACGCCGTGGGCGTCGATCTGAATACCGCTTCGGTGGCGCTGCTGACGCGCGTCGCCGGCCTGACGCGCATGATGGCGCAGAACATTGTCAGCTGGCGTGACGAAAACGGCCGTTTCCAGAACCGTCAGCAGCTGCTGAAGGTGAGCCGCCTTGGGCCGAAAGCCTTTGAACAGTGCGCCGGCTTCCTGCGCATCAACCACGGCGATAATCCGCTGGATGCCTCAACGGTGCATCCGGAAGCCTATCCGCTGGTGGAGCGCATTCTCGCCGCTACGGAACAGGCGCTGAATGAACTGATGGGCAATCCGGGTAGCCTGCGCGACCTGAATGCGCGCGACTTCACCGATGAGCGTTTCGGGCTGCCGACCGTCACCGATATCATCAAAGAGCTGGAGAAACCGGGCCGCGATCCGCGTCCGGAGTTCAAAACCGCGCAGTTTGCCGAAGGCGTGGAGACGCTCAACGACCTGCTGCCGGGCATGGTGCTGGAAGGTGCAGTGACCAACGTGACCAACTTCGGCGCGTTCGTCGATATCGGCGTGCATCAGGACGGCCTGGTGCATATCTCTTCGCTGTCGGACAAATTCGTAGACGATCCGCATCAGGTGGTGAAAGCCGGCGATATCGTCAAAGTGAAGGTGATGGAAGTCGATCTGCAGCGTAAGCGTATCGCGCTGACCATGCGTCTGGATGAGCAGCCGGGTGAAAGCAACGCGCGCAGCGGCGGCAACCGCGGCGCAGGCAAAGAGGCCGCGCGGCCGGCCGCCGGTGCCAAAGGCCGCGGCAAACCTGCCAGCGCCAGCGTCGGTAACAGTGCGATGGGCGATGCGCTGGCGGCCGCCTTTGGGAAGAAACGCTAAGCGGCGCGCGAGTACAGGAGGTTGATAAATTGTCCTGGCGGACTACGCTGAAAAAACCGTGTGAAAAAATGACCTTCCGCGTAACCCGGCGATCCGATGGACATTATCAACTTCCTGCTCGATGAGATTTATGAAGGTAGCTTCCCCGTCGCGGCGCGCGAGCGCCTGCTTTCGCACATCCGCGCGGCGCGCGACACGGTAAAGCTGCCGCGTAAAGCGCACTGGGATGAAAAAGACGTGGTGCTGATCAGTTACGCCGACCAGTTCCGCGAACCCGAGCAGCCCACGCTCGCCAGCTTTACGCGCTTTTATCAGCAGCATCTGCAGTCCACCTTCAGCCTGGTGCATCTGCTGCCATTTTTCCCCTACTCGTCCGACGATGGCTTCTCGGTTATCGATTACCACAAAGTGAACCCGATTTGCGGTGACTGGCAGCACATCACGGCGCTGCACAGCGAAACCCGGCTGATGTTCGATTTCGTCTGTAACCACATGTCGGCGCACAGCGCGTGGTTTCGCCACTTTCTGGCGCAGGATGCCGGCTGGGACGACTTCTTTATCAGCATGCCGCCCGCCACCGATCTCAGTGCCGTGACGCGCCCGCGCACCTCACCGCTGCTGACGCCGTTTACCCTCGCTAACGGCGACACGCGCTTTATCTGGACCACCTTCAGCGCCGACCAAATCGATCTCAACTTCGCCAATCCGCAGGTGCTGATCCGCATGGTGGGCGTGCTGCTGGATTATCTCAACAAAGGCGCGGATTACGTGCGGCTGGACGCGGTGGGCTACATGTGGAAAACGCCGGGCACACGCTGTATCCATCTGACCAAAACCCATCAGCTGGTGAAGCTGTTTCGCTCCATCGCCAACGAAGTCGCGCCGGGTACGGTGATCGTGACCGAAACCAACGTGCCGCATCAGGATAACATCAGCTATTTCGGCAACGGCCACGACGAAGCGCAGATGGTTTACCAGTTTTCGCTGCCGCCGCTGGTGCTGCACGCCATTCACTCCGGCTCGGCGCGCGCGCTGCGCCAGTGGGCCAGCACGCTTGAGCCCGGGAATGGCGGCACCACCTTCTTTAATTTTCTCGCCTCGCACGACGGCATTGGCCTCAATCCGGCACGCGGAATTTTGTCGGAAGTGGAGATTGTGGCGCTGGTGCGTGAACTGGCGCTGGAGGGCGCGCTGGTCTCCTATAAAAACAACCCGGACGGCAGCACCAGCCCGTATGAAATCAACGTAACGTATCTGGATGCGCTCAATCACCAGACCGACGATGACGGCACGCGCCTGCGTCGCTTCCTGCTGGCGCACGCGATTCTGCTGGCCTTTCCCGGCGTGCCCGCCATCTATATTCAAAGTATTCTCGGCTCGCGCAATGACAACGAAGGCGTGCGCGCTGCCGGGCACAACCGCGCCATCAACCGTGAGAAGTACAGCCTGCGCGATATCGAACAGCAAATCAGCGGCGGCAACCCGTTGCGTCAGCAGGTGTTTGAGCGGCTTAGCGCGCTGATTCAGCTGCGCACCCGTCAGCCGGCGTTCCATCCGGACAATCCGATGACGCTGCTGGAGAGCGACAACGCGGTGCTGCTGCTGCGCCGTCACGCCGCGGACAGCGACGAAGGGTTACTGTGCGTGTTCAATCTCAGCAGCCGCGAGATCAGCACCACGCTGCCGCAGGCGCGCCCTTTTCAGGATGTGATCAGCGGGCAGCGCGTGGATGGCAGCCAGCCGCTGGTGCTGGCCGCCTGGCAGTTTATGTGGCTGCGTGGATGAACTGCTGCACCTGCTGGCAGAACGCCTCCGGGTGCGAAATAAACGGCGCGTGCGCGGCCTTCGCGATGACAACCGACTGCGAATGCGGCCAGCGTGCATCCAGCTGCGGCGCAATGCGGCGCGGCACCAGGCCATCCAGCGCGCCATAGATACGCAGGAACGGCAGCGTCAGCCCATCCAGTGCGCTGCGCAAATCATCGTGGCGCAGAATGTTCAATCCCCCTTCCAGTACCGCCACCGACGGCATTGGCTGCGACAGTACTACCTCTTTCAGCTGGCGCGCATCCTGGCGCGCATTTTCCGTCCCCATGGTTTGCAGCGCGAGAAAACGCTCCACCGTGCGCTGGAAATCGCTGCTCAATTGCTGCTGGAACGTTGCCAGCGTCTCAGGCTGGATGCCCGGCCATTCATCCCGGGCGGTAAAGCACGGCGACGACGCCACGCTGATCAATGCCGCCACGCGATCGGGCTGGCTCAGCGCCAGCTGGCTGGCCACTAAGCCGCCCAGCGACCAGCCGAGCAGCACGGCGCGCGCTGGCAACTGCGGTAATAGCTGCTGCGCCATCTGCGCCAGGCTCAGCGGCCCAAATCCCTGGCTGCGGCCAAATCCCGGCAGGTCCACCAGGTGCAGACGAAAATGCGGGCTGAGTCGCGGAACAATGTGTTGCCACACTTCGGCGTTCAGTCCCCAGCCGTGCAGCAGCACAAGATCGCGATCGCCTGTGCCTGTGGTGTGCCAGTAAAGCGAACTCATCGGTTACACTCCCGAAAAGTGAAAAGGAGGTCGCTATGCTAGCAATCCCTGCCCTGTGTTGGCTATGCCGTCTGCCGCTGCGTATCGCCCGGCACGGCCTGTGCAGCGTATGTCTGCGCCAGCTACCGGCGCTGCCGGCGCTCTGTCCCTGCTGCGGACTGCCGGCCAGCGGCGATCAGCCGTGCGGACGCTGCCTGCGCCGGCCGCCGCCGTGGCACGCTCTCACTTGCGTGAGTGATTATGTGCCGCCGCTGAGCGAATGGGTGCAGCGGCTCAAATTCTCGCGCGCAACCGCACTCAGGGTGATGCTGGCACGGCTGCTTTTGTTAAAATTATTAACAAAGCGCCGCCAGCAGCCGCTGCCGCGTATCGATCTGGTGCTGAGCGTGCCGCTGCATCGCCGCCGCGCCTGGCAGCGCGGGTATAATCAGGCCGCGCTGCTGGCTAAACCGCTGGCGCGCTGGCTCGGTTGTGAATACCGCGAAGGTCTGCGCCGGGTGCGACACGGTGCGGTGCAGCATGTGCTCAGCGCCCGCGCCCGGAAAAGCAATCTGCGTGGCGCGTTTCGCCTTGAAATGGCGGTGCGCGGATGCCACATCCTGCTTATCGATGATGTGGTGACCACCGGCAGCACGGTGGGGGAAATCAGCCGCTTATTACTGGCGCAGGGCGCGGCCAGCGTACACATAGGATGCCTGTGCCGTACCTTGTAGAGCGTCGGCGTTGGGCGTATTATAACCAGGTATTTTAGTCAACTATTGAGCAATCGCCATGATCCGTATTACTGATACTGCGCAAGAGCACTTCGCAAAACTGCTGTCAAAACAGGAAGATGGCACCCAGATTCGCGTATTCGTTATTAACCCGGGTACGCCAACCGCCGAGTGCGGCGTCTCCTACTGCCCGCCGGACGCGGTCGAAGCCACCGATACCGAACTGAAGTTCGACAAGCTGTCTGCCTATGTTGATGAGCTGAGCGCGCCGTACCTCGAAGATGCGGAAATCGACTTCGTGACCGATAACCTCGGCTCACAGCTCACGCTGAAAGCGCCGAACGCTAAGATGCGTAAAGTGTCGGACGATGCGCCGATGGTTGAGCGCGTGGAGTATCTGCTGCAGGCGCAGATCAACCCGCAGCTGGCCAGCCACGGCGGTCGCGTCTCGCTGATGGAGATCACCGACGAAGGCTACGCCATTCTGCAGTTCGGCGGCGGCTGTAACGGTTGCTCGATGATTGACGTGACGCTGAAAGACGGCATCGAGAAAGAGCTGCTGGCCGCCTTCCCGGAACTGAAAGGCGTGCGCGATCTCACCGAGCATCAGCGCGGCGAGCACTCCTACTACTGATAGAAGATGCGGCAGCCACCCCGGCTGCCGCGTGTTTTACGGCTTCTTACGCTCTTCATTGACGATCGCCAGCAGCTGCTGCACTTTCCGGTAACTAAACAACTTCTCCAATGGTACGCGCAGTTTGCGCCGCCAGTTGGGGTATTCGGCTACCGTGCCCGGCACGTTGACCGGCGTCTCCATTCCCAGCCAGTCCTCCGGCTGCAGCCCCAGCAGGGCGCTGTCGGTGTACGCCAGAAAGCGGTGCACGCCCTGATTCAGCGCAGGCGTCAGACGCTGGCCGGCGCGGTTTTTGCTGCGCGTATCAATGGCTTGCGCCTCGCTCAGGGCGTTCAGCAACGCGGTTCTCTGCCCATCGCGTTCGGCGATGGCCGCCTTCAGCATGCTGCGTTTAGTAAACAGCCCCAGCTGCTCGCGCAACTGCAGATCGGCGGCATGCCAGAATCCGCTCAGCGTCGGCAAATCATGGGTACTGGCGCTGGCAATCGACTGGCGCGGATAGGCTGCCGGTGGCCGGAACTGCCCGCCCTCCCCGCACTCGAACATCAGCACCTTCCACGAAAAAATGCCGCGGTCGCGCAGCAGGCTGACGATCTCCTGCGGCACGGTGCCGAGATCTTCACCGATCACCATGCAGCGCTGACGCTGACTCTCCAGCGCGAGGATCGCCAGCAGGTCGTGCACCGGATAGGCGACATACGCGCCTTTATCGGCACTTTCGCCATAGGGAATCCACCACAAACGCAGTAGCGCCATAACGTGATCGATGCGCAGCGCCCCGCAATCGCGCATATTGGCGCGCAGCAGATCGATAAACGGCTGATAGCCCCGCGCGCGCAGTACATGTGGATCGAGCGGCGGCAGCGCCCAGTTCTGCCCGAGCGGGCCAAGCGGATCCGGCGGTGCGCCCACCGACGCGCCCAGCTTATACAGCTGCGGATCCTGCCAGGTTTCCGCGCTGTGCTGTGCCACGCCAACCGCCAAATCGCGATATAACCCGACCGCCATCCCCAGCTGCTGGCTACGCTGCCAGCAGGCGGCGAACTGCTGCTGCGCCAGCCACTGCAGCCAGCTCCAGAACAGAATGTCGTCCTCATGCTGCGCGCACCATTGCTGCACCTCCGGCTGCTGCGCCTGCTGCCAGCCTGACGGCCACTTTTCCCAGCCCCACTCATCGGGATGCTGCTGGCTGCGCGCCGCTACGATGGCGTCAAACGCCGCCTGATAACGCAGCGCATCGCCGCCTTCAGCCAGAAACTGCTGAAACGCCGGCTGCCGGGTCAGCTGCGGCTGTGCGTGCTGCCAGGCAAAACGCAGCGCAGTCAGCTTGAGCGTCGTCACCGCGCGATAATCGACAAACGCTGCGCTGCGCGCCTGTTTTAGCGCTTTGCGCGTTGGCGCGCTGTGCCACCAGCGCTGGGCGGCGTCACTTTGGGTGAATTCGTCGATTTGATTGATGTCGATGTACAGCACGTTGAGCCAGCGGCGCGAGCTCGGGCTGTACGGGCTGACGTGATCCGGCTGCGCCGGATAGAGCGCATGCAGCGGGTTGAGACCGATGAAATCTCCGCCGTGAGCGGCGACCTGCTCCAGCATCTGCATCAGATCGCCAAAGTCGCCGATGCCCCAGTTACGCGCCGAGCGCAGCGTATAGAGCTGCACCAGCGCGCCCCAGCGCTTCTCCCCCTGCGCCAGCGCTGGCGGCAGATAACAGCGCGCCGGTGCGATGATAATGCGCGTCTGCCACTGCTGGCGTGAAGTGCTCAGCGTGAGCTGATGGTAGCCCTCGGGCAGTTCTGCCGGCAGCGCCAGGCTTTCTCCCGCGCTCAGCGTGCCGTCATAGTGCTGCCCCTGCTCGCTCACCAGCTGCCAGCGGTAGTCGTCGCTGCCCTGCGGCGTCAGTTCAGGCAGTCCGGGCGGCGTGAACACCAGCACCGGCGGCAGCGGTGGCGCGCTGCCCGTCGGGGCGTCCATCAGCGCCATCAGCGCGCGTTTGGTGTCGTCGCTGATGGTCTGTGACTCACCTTTATTGTTGATAAAACTCAGTGCGATACCGGCATCCCGTGCAGCCTGATCCAGTTTCTTCATGGCCATGTTGTCTCCTTCGTTGCCGTGCGCACATTACGCATGCAGCGTCATTTTCCGGCGGCTCAGCGCGCCGCCTGCCAGATACGCTGTTGATAATCGCGAATCGAACGATCGGCACTGAAGCGGCCGGTATGCGCCGTGTTGAGAATCGCCGCTTTGGTCCACGCTTCCGGATCGCGCCACAGCGCTTCGACGCGCTGCTGTGCCGCGATGTAAGCGGCGAAATCGGCCAGTACCAGCCACGGATCGCCCTGTTTGCTCAGGCTCTCCAGCAGCGGCGCAAATGCCTGCCGGTCGCCGTCGCTGAATTTGCCCTTTTCCAGCTCCTTCAGCAAACCGTCGAGATAGCGATCGTGCTTACGCAGTTTCTTCGGACTGTAACCGTCGGCCTTCAGTGCTTTTACCTCATCCACCGTGTTGCCAAAGATAAAGATATTTTTCTCACCGACCGCCTCGGCAATCTCCACGTTAGCCCCGTCCAGCGTGCCAATGGTCAGCGCGCCGTTGAGCGCCAGCTTCATGTTGCCGGTACCGGAGGCTTCGTAACCGGCCGTGGAGATCTGCTCCGAGAGATCGGCTGCCGGAATCATCAGCTCGGCGGCGGTAATCCGGTAATCCGGCACAAACACCACCTTCAGGCGATCGCCCACCAGCGGGTCGTTGTTGATCACCTCCGCGACTTTATTGATGGCACAGATGATGTTTTTTGCCAGCAAATAGCCGGGCGCCGCCTTGGCGCCAAACAGAAAGACGCGCGGCACGAAGTCGGGATTGTCCGGGTTATCGCGCAGCTGGCGATAGCAGTGCAGGATGTGCAGCAGACTGAGATGCTGGCGTTTGTATTCGTGCAGGCGCTTGATCTGCACATCAAACAGCGCGTCAGGATTGATATCGATGCCGGTCACGCGTTTGATGTACACCGTCAGCCGCAGTTTGTTTTGCTGCTTGATGGTGCGGAACTGCTGGCGAAAGCTTTTCTTCTTCGCCAGCGGCGCCAGCCATTCCAGCGCGTCGAGATCGTTGGCCCACTCCACCTGCAGGCTGTCGTCAATCAGCGCGGACAGCAGGGGGTTGCACTGCTTCAGCCAGCGCCGCGGTGTAATGCCGTTGGTGACGTTATGAAACTTGTGCGGCCACAGCTGGTGATATTCCGGGAACAGATCGTTAACCACCAGCTGCGAGTGCAGCGCTGCCACACCGTTGACGGCGAAACAGCTCACCACGCACAGATTGGCCATGCGCACTTCGCCGTCGCTCACCACCGCCAGCTTGTGCCAGAGGGCACTGTCGTTCGGCCAGCGCTGTTTGACCTGCTGCTTCAGCTGGCGATTGATCTGTTTGATGATTTGCAGATGGCGCGGCAGCAGTTCGCGCAGCAGGCTCGCCGGCCAGCGCTCCAGCGCCTCCGGCATTAGCGTATGGTTGGTATACGCAAAGGTGCGGCTGGTAATGTGCCAGGCGTCGTCCCAGCTCAGGCCATGCTCATCCAGCAGCAGACGCAGCAGCTCCGGAATAGCGATGGTGGGATGGGTATCGTTGAGCTGAATCACTTCGAAATCCGGCAGCGTATGCAGCGCACGGCCCGCCAGCCGGTGACGACGCAGTATGTCGCTCACCGCGCAGGCGCACTGGAAATACTGCTGCATCAGCCGCAGACGTTTACCTGGCGCATGGTTGTCATTGGGATAGAGCACTTTGGTCAGCTTGTTGGCTTCAATGCCCGGCTGCTCCGCCTGCAGAAATTTCCCGGCGTTAAACAGCGTCAGGTCAAACGGCTGCGCGCTGGTGGCTTGCCACAGGCGCAGCGGCAGCGTGATGCCGTTGCGATAGCCGATTACCGGCAGATCCCAGGCCTGGCCGATCAGCTGCTGTGCCGGACGCCATTCGAAGCTGCCGTCGTCGCGCTTTTTGACCTTACCGCCCAGCCCCACCGGCACATCCAGCGCCGCGTTATAGCGGAACCACGGATAGCGATCGCGCTGCCAGTCATCCGGCGCTTCGTGCTGCTGTCCGGCCACAAACGACTGACGAAACAGGCCGTACTGATAGTTGAGGCCGTGCCCCATCGCCGGCTGGCCGACCGTCGCCATCGCATCCATGTAGCAGGCCGCGAGCCGTCCCAGACCGCCGTTGCCCAGCGCCGGATCGACCTCCTCCTCCAGTAGTTCATTCAGCTCTACCTGGTGCTCTGCCAGCGCGGCGGCCACCTCGTTATACCAGCCAAGATTGAGCAGGTTATTGCCGGTCAGCCGGCCGGGCAGAAACTCCATTGAGAGATAATTAACGTGGCGCTGAGCGCTTTTCGGCGGCACGGGCGGCTGTGCGGCGAGCAGTTCCATCAGCGCCCGGCTGAGCGCCTGCCACCATTGATGCGGCGTCATCTGCCGGGCGGAAGTCAGTCCGAGCTGCTGCCACTGGCGGGTCAGCGCGGCGTCAAAGCGGGTTTTATTGAATTTTAGCGGCGACATAGTGCATCCCTTTGCATCCGAAACGGTAAACACGGGCAAGCGCAAATCTGAAAGAGTAAGTTAAGCCGCGGACGCTGAAAAAAGCGACAGGGAAATGAAGATGCAGTGAAAAAAGGCGTGCCGCTGCGGCCTGGTCGCCATCAATGGCGACCCCACAATAAGCGCGATGACCTGGTGCCTCACAGGGTGCGCATTGATGCGCACCTGGGAAATCAGCACAGCTCCAGATGGACTTCGTGCTGTTCAATCACCTTCAGTACGCTTAACGGCGGGGTTTGATCGGTATACAGGTAATCAATCAGGCTCATGTTGCCAAGGTTAACCATGGCGTTACGGCCAAACTTCGAGTGATCCACCACCAGCATCACGCAGCGCGAGTTCTCGATAATAGCGCGTTTGGTGCGCACTTCGTGATAGTCGAACTCCAGCAGCGAACCGTCCATATCAATACCGCTGATGCCGAGAATGCCGTAATCGAGCCGGAACTGAGAGATAAAATCGAGCGTGGCTTCCCCCATGATACCGCCGTCGCGCGTGCGCACTTCACCGCCGGCGATGATCACACGGAAATCCGGCTTGCCCATCAGCAAAATCGCCACGTTAAGGTTGTTGGTGACAATACGCAGATTGTTGTGGTTGAGCAGCGCATGCGCCACCGCTTCCGGCGTGGTGCCGATATCAATAAACAGCGTGGCACCGTCCGGGATCTGGCTCGCCACGCGCTCGGCGATGCGTGCCTTTTCCGCCGACCACATCATTTTGCGATCCTGCCACGCGGTGTTTTCCGAGCTGGAAGGCAGCGCTGCGCCGCCGTGATGACGCTGAATTTTGTTTTGATCGGCCAGATCGTTCAGATCGCGCCGGATAGTCTGCGGGCTGACCTCAAAGTGATCCACCAGCTCTTCCGTACTGACATACCCCTGACGCCGGACCAGATCGATAATGGCGTCATGACGTTGCGTCTGCTTCACATCTCTCTCCTCGGCTCAAGGCCGTGTTCTTTTTATCCTGCTGCTAGCGACGTGCGCGTTTGCGCGTATCAACGAACGCCATTGCCAGCCCCACCAGCAAACCGGTGACGTGCGCAGCGTTCGCGATCGACAGGCCAAAGGCGCCGTACCAGCCAATCACCAGCCATACAATAGCGAAGCCAATCAGGCCGCGCTCGAGATAAATGCCACTTTCGGGATCGCGCTCGCCGCGCAGCCAGCAGTAGCCCATCAGCGCATAGACCACGCCGGACAGCCCGCCAAACAGCACGCCGCTGAACTTCGCCTGCATCCAGCCGCTCAGCAGCGCTGAAATCAGCATGATAACGAACAGCTTGCCGCTGCCGAGGCGCTTCTCTACCGCACCACCGAGATACCACCACCACATCAGGTTGAACAGAATGTGCAGCAGCGAGAAGTGCAGCAGCGCGTGGCTGAACCAGCGCCACACCTGAAAATACTGGGAGGAATCCGCCGGCCAGGCCAGCCAGCCGAGTACCACATCGTCGCCGACAATCTGCATCAGGATAAACACCGCCACGCAGGCGATCATGATGGTCAGCGTGAGCGGGCCCGCGCGTTCGCGAATGTTTGCCCAGATATTGCCACGCTCATAACGCAGACCGCTGTCGGTGGTACCGCTGTGCCAGCTCGCCGCCTGGTAGCGTGGATGGTTGGGATCGCGCACGAACTGCGCGAGTTCGTTTTCGACCATCTCCAGCTTGCTGTCGTCATCCAGCACAATGACATAGTGGCTTTCGCGCTCAATACGCAGCGTGACGCCGCGCGTCGCCATGTAATCGACAAACGCCTGCGCCATACGCGGCTGGTTAAACTGGGTGATGCGCATCATGCGGTGCTCTCCTTCCTTTAATCGGTCAATCAGAGGCTGCCGATGGCGACCTGCGTCGGAAACGCCGCGCGCCAGGCATCAAAACCGCCGTCGATGCTGTAGACGTCGCTAAAGCCCTGGCTTAACAGGAACTGCGCCGCGCCTTTACTGCTGTTGCCGTGATAGCACATCACCAGCACCGGCTGGTCGTGCCGGGCGCCGGCAATGAACGTCGCCAGGTTGTCATTGGTCAGATGTTGCGCACCGGTGGCATGGCCCATGGCGAAGCTTTGCGGATCGCGGATGTCTACCAGTTGCGCTCCCTGTGCCAGATGCTCGTTAGCCTGCAGGACGTTAATACACTCGAAGGTTTCCATGGGTCTCTCATTACCTCGTCATCATTTGGCGTTAGTTTACCCTGATAAGCCGCCGCTATAACCTGACAAATCCTGTGGATATGTGATTTTTTTCCTGCCGAAATGTTAGCTATATCACGCAAGAATGTTTTTATTGAGTTAAGCGCTGGCGTCAATGTTGGTTTCCGATTATTATTACGCTCGAAAACGAACATTTTAGAACTATTCCGAACATCGGAGGAGATGACGTGGAAACCAAAGACCTGATCGTGATCGGCGGCGGCATCAACGGTGCCGGCATTGCAGTGGATGCTGCAGGACGCGGCCTGTCAGTGCTGATGCTGGAGGCGCGGGATTTGGCCTGTGCAACCTCCTCTGCCAGTTCCAAGCTGATTCACGGTGGCCTGCGCTATCTGGAACATTACGAATTCCGTCTGGTGGGCGAAGCGCTGGCCGAACGTGAAGTGCTGCTGAAAATGGCGCCGCACATCGCCTTCCCGATGCGTTTCCGTCTGCCACACCGCCCGCATCTGCGTCCGGCGTGGATGATCCGCATGGGCCTGTTTATGTACGATCGCCTCGGTAAGCGCACTACGCTGCCAGGCAGTAAAGGTCTGCGTTTTGGCGCGGAATCGGCCCTGAAGCCTGAAATTACGCGCGGTTTCGAATATTCCGACTGCTGGGTGGACGATGCGCGCATGGTGGTGCTTAACGCGCAGGAAGTGGTGAAACAGGGCGGCGAAGTGCGCACCCGCACCCGCGTAACCCGCGCCTGGCGTGAAGCCGGCCTGTGGATGGTGGAAGCGGAAGACGTCGATACCGGCAAAACCTACACCTGGCGCGCCAAAGGGCTGGTTAACGCCGCCGGTCCCTGGGTGAAACAGTTCTTTGACGATGGCCTGAAGCTGAAATCGCCGTACGGTATTCGCCTGATCAAAGGCAGCCATATCGTGGTGCCGCGCGTGCACACCGAGAAGCAGGCTTACATTCTGCAGAACGAAGATAACCGCATCGTGTTTGTAATTCCGTGGATGGATGAGTTTTCAATCATCGGTACCACCGACGTCGAATACAAAGGCGATCCGAAAAATGTCAAAATCGATGACAATGAAATCAGCTACCTGCTGAAGGTGTATAACGCGCACTTTAAAAAGCAACTGACCAGCGACGATATCGTCTGGACCTACTCCGGCGTGCGTCCGCTGTGCGATGATGAATCTGATTCACCGCAGGCGATCACCCGTGATTACACGCTGGACGTGCACGATGACAACGGCCAGGCACCGCTGCTGTCCGTGTTCGGCGGCAAGCTGACCACCTATCGCAAGCTGGCGGAGCATGCGCTGGAGAAACTGGCGAAATACTACCCCGATGCAGGTCCGGCGTGGACCAAAAACGCCGTGCTGCCAGGCGGTGATTTCTCCGGTACGCGTGAAGATTACGCTGCCAGCCTGCGCCGTCGCTATCCGTTCATCAGCGAAGGCATGGCGCGTCACTTCGCCCGCACCTACGGCAGCCGTACTGAAGTGCTGCTGGAAGGCGCGAAGAGCCGTGAAGATCTGGGTGAAAACTTTGGCCACGAATTCTATGAAGCCGAACTGCGTTACCTGGTGAAACACGAGTGGGTGCGCGAGCTGGACGACGCCATCTGGCGCCGTACCAAACAGGGTATGTGGCTGAGCGAAGCCGAACAGGCGCGCATCCGCAACTGGCTGGCGGAAAACGGCCAGAAACCGGCGCTGTCGCTGGCTTCCTAATCGCCTTAAGCATTGTCCTCAACCCCGCCACCGCGCGGGGTTTTTATTTTTTCTCTTTTTGTGTCGGCGAGAGGTTATTCACACAAGGCACTGCACCAGATCAATTCTCACCGCTCCGCTTACTGACTAAATAATCCGCGACTGGATTAACGGACTCGTCAGTGACAGGGAGCATCACGCATGGCTTTAGCAACTTTTCCGCTCAATATCTTCACCACACAGCGCATGTTTAATGACTATGGCGCTGACGATATGCGCTACGGCGATATCTGTGAACGCCGGATGAAAAACGAATTCGGCCTCACCCACATTTCCAATGTGGTCGACCCATGGAACATGACGCGGCTGCATCCCTTCCATAATCCCCAGTCGCGCTTTGCTGGTGCTTATGAGAAACCTGGCGAAAAGCTTTCACCGCTGGAGTGCGCCAGGCTGCTGTTTGCTGAGATGCAAACCACGTCATTACCTTTCGCGCTTGTTGGCCCGCAACGTTTCCTGATAAATAAGATGCTGGAGCATTTTATGCGCTCCAGCGGCCTGCCGTTTCGGGATTTGTCGCTGGATATGGCATATCGGGACAAAATTATGAACGACAGAAGCATAAACAGTACACACAAAGCCATAATTGATACGCTCAATGTTAATATTGATTATGGTATCAAAGGCCTGCCATTGAAAAATATAGGTGATATTAATTCTGCCATTAATAACTCGATCCTGCCAAAGTTCGATTCATTAATTATGGATAAAATAAATGGTCTAGGCATTACTGTTCATGATGTTTATGCTACCAAAATTGACATATTGAGTCTTGACGTTAATGGTGCGCGCTGGAGGGCAAAAATGCGCTTCAGCGGACAGGATCATTTCGGTCTGGATACGCATGATATTCACAAGCATAAATTCAGACAATTTCAGTTTTTTAAGATATGGTTCACCTTACAACGTTATGATAAATTTGGCTTTCGTCCTTTTCTGACGAACATGGATGCTGTGATAGATATTGAAGGCGGCCGTTAATGAACAGGAAGACATGGGCAGGATTAATTCTGCTTATTGCATTAGCCAGTGGCATATATTGCTACCTGAACTTCAGGGAAGTTAACGTCATTGACGTTCACCAGGATTACTATTCTGCATCAATTATCGTCGATCACCTGCCTTATTCTGACGACGAAAAAATAAGGTGGTGGTTGAGTCACCAGCAGCAAATAACATTAAAATACAATATTAAAGCCTTTAATGAAAATGGCTCCATTACCTATTATTTTTATGCATTAGGTGAGGGATATCAGCCATTAGAAAAAAAGGACCGCATTTGCTTTAAGCAAATTCAACCCCCTGCTAATTGCCTTGATAAAAATTTACTGATGAAAATTCAGCGGACGCAGGATGGTGGCGTGATGTTCTCACTGAATTCAGGAAATTACACAGTGAATAAAGACAACGAAATGAGTCAATTGCAGAGGAGCAATTGATACATAGCGCGATAAATCGCGCCGCTACAGTGTGTGCGGTCGATAATGACGAAAGTCACTGCCGCATTTACCGTAGCGGCGCAATTCATTGCGCTAATTAACACGCTAACTTACAGCCCGGCATTGTCACGAATATATTTACGGGCTTTCACTGCATATTCGAATGGGTTAGCGATGGCCGGATCCTGTTCCGCTTCAACCTTACACAGTGAATAAAGACAATGAAATGAGTCGATTGCAGAAGAGCAATTGATACATAGCGCGATAAATCGCGCCGCTACAGTGTGTGCGATCGATAATGACGAAGGTCACTACCGAATTTATCGTAGCGGCGCAATTCATTGCGCTAACTGACCGTCAATCTTACA
>NZ_VOQX01000160.1:0-5416 GCF_016643525.1 Pantoea sp. Morm
AAACCGGGCTGGATGTGCTGGTTACCGACGTTGCCATCTCTGCCGAAGAAGCCCGTCGTCTGGCGCAGGATATCCAGACCGCGCGTGAGCATAATCTGCGTGAAGTCGGCATGCGTTTGATGTCCCTGAAAGACAGCGGACTGTCGCAAAAAGAGATTGCGCAGAGTGAAGGTCTGTCTCAGGCAAAAGTGACCCGCGCGCTGCAGGCTGCCAGTGTGCCGCTGGAGCTGGTCACCCTGTTCCCGAACCATTCAGAATTGACCTATCCTGACTACAAAACGCTGTTGCAGGCCTACGAAAAACTGCAGGAAACCGGTCAGACGGTAGACGCTCTGATTGAAACCATCGGTATGGATGTGGACAGCGTCTGTGCGCGTGAAGGCCTGGCGGAAGACGAAGTCAAGAATGGCATCCTGCGGCTGGTTCGTAACGGCAGCCAGACGCTGGTGCAGGCGCCGGCTAAAGATAAAGTGGTGGCGACACCGCTGTGGACCTTCGCGGATAAAGACCGTTACGCCCGTAAGAAAACGCGCGGACGCATGTTTAGCTATGAGTTTAACCGCCAGTCCAGAGAATTACAGGAAGAGCTGGATCGCGTTATCACCGAGACGCTGAATAAGTATCTCAATCAGTAGTAGCGCTTTACCTCTGATGATCAGCAATCTGTAGCAGCACAACCCCGTACATCCTGAACCGTGCCGCTACAGATTGTTACCTCACTCACCTGATATCTCCCTCCGTAATTTCATCCTTCGCCAGCCTGATTTCATAGCTAAGTGCATGAAATCAAATCAACCTTAGCCGGAATTTCAGGCTGAAATCGCCAATCCCTCAATATAATACGGTGAAACCGCGCCCTCGCCGTGTGTGACTTTGGTAATGGCCAGTTTTGCTGGATGCGAAAGCAACAGTGAAACCAGCAGGGAGAATCCTTAACGGAATCTGCCAGAATCAGGCGACGTTCGCCATGGCGATTTCACCTCTAACTGTTTGAAAAAAGAGTTTTTATCTGCAGGATTTCAGGCTGAAATCGCCCGAATTTCACAGTAAATCCTCATGCTGCCGTGAGAAAACGGGGATTTAGCCAGACGATATTCAATGTGTTATCCACAGAAAACGTGGATAACTTTTACTGTAGCCCCTATGCCATAAGCGCCGTCTGGCTGGGCGACTGCCACACTGCATCACGCACGCGCACCGGTTTATGAATCAAACCGAGCGCATAAAAGCGGTCAGCGATAGTTTGCTGTTCTTTGATGACGTGGAAAACCATGGCCCGCGTCTGGTGGCTGCGTCGGGATAAGGCACGTTCCACGGCTGCGAACTCCAGCCCCAGTTCCTGCGCCAGCATAGTGGCGGCTTCATGGCGATGATTATCAATAAAGGTCCCGGTTTGCTGCAGGCTCGTCACAAGCTGCTGCACGATATCGTCATGCTGCTGCACATAATCATGGCGCGCCAGATAAAACTGGTGGTTGTGCACCCGGCCTTCGCCCTTCTCCAGCACGCGCAAATCGGCGTTGCTTTCTGCGGCACTTAGCAGCGGATCCCACATCATCCAGGCATCGACGGCCAGATAATCGCTGGCTGTGAGCGGATATTTCGGCGGCGTGTACACCACTTTAATTTCATCCAGACCGATGCCGGCTTCCTCCAGCAGCTGTAACAGCAGCCAGTGAACATTCGATCCTTTATTGACCGAGATACGCTTACCCCGCAAATCTGCCAGGCTGTGGATAGTACTGTCGCGTGGCACCACAATCCCGACGCTGCCCGGCGCGGGTGGCTCCCAGGCGATATAAGTCACGGCGTTACCGCTGGCCTGCGCGAAGATGGGCGGCACCTCACCGGTGGTGCCGAAATCAATCTCATTATTTTGCAGCGCATATAACAGTTGCGGACCGGCAGGAAACTCACTCCACACCACGCTGATACCCTGCTGGTTAAAGCACTGTTCCAGCGTCTGACGCGCTTTCAATACGCCAAGATTGCCAAATTTCTGATAGCCGATACGCAACTCGCGTTCAGGGCGCGCGGCCCCGCTGGCGTGTGCGAAGGCCATGACGGCGGACTTGCGCCGCCCTTTTATGACGCCCATCTGTGCCAGATGCGTGCGCAGCGTGTGCCGGCTAATGCCCAGCAGCGTGGCGGCCTGCGTCTGATTGTTGTCCGCTATTTCCAGTGCGTTACTGATCAGACTCTGAATCACCCGATCAAACAGCTGTTGCGGTTCGCGTGTAATCTGCTGGCGCAGAAAACTATCCAGCGTCGAATCGTCCGTTTCGCTGTATCCACGTTCACTGTAACCTGCCAGCCGCAGCTGCGTCGGCGTTAATGTCTCATCGCGACTGAGCAGCACCGCATTGTGCAGCGTATTCTCCAGCTCACGAATATTGCCGGGCCAGCTGTAGTCGCGCAGTGCTTCCAGCGCGTCAGGCGACAGGCGACGCGCCGGACGGCCAAGGCGGCGTGCGTACAGGGAGAGGAAATGCTGTGCCAGCAGCGGGATGTCCTCGCGACGCTGGCGCAGCGGTGGCAGGGGAACAACGGCGATATTCAGGCGATAAAACAGATCTTCACGAAAACGCCGTTCGCGAATCGCCTGGGCCAGATCGACATGGGTTGCGGCGATAACGCGCACGTCTATTTTAATGGCCTTGCGTGAACCGACGCGTGTGATCTCACGCTCCTGAAGGACGCGCAGCAGTTTAACCTGCAGCGGCAGGCTCAGTTCACCAATCTCATCCAGCAGCAGCGTGCCGCCCTGCGCCGCTTCAAACCAGCCAGGGTGCGCCTGAGTCGCGCCGGTGAAGGCTCCTTTCTCATGTCCAAACAATTCAGCTTCTGCCAGGCTTTCCGTCAGGGCACCGCAGTTGACGGCCAGAAACGGGGCATGCCGGCGTGGACTGTGGTGATGCAGATACCGCGCGACCACTTCTTTGCCGGTGCCGGTTTCGCCCACAATCAGCACCGTGGCGTCGGTGGGGGCGAATTTATCCAGCAGCGACTGGAAAGCCAGCGATGCCGGGTCGACCAGGCGAGGTGAATCCGGTTGATTGTAAGGTGTCAGCATGAGATGGCTCCTGTAAAGGTCTGCCATCACGCTAAACCCGGTAAGTGGCAATGAACAGCAGGAAAAAAGCATAAGCAGTTGCATATGCAGCAAATGCTGTTGGCGTTGCGTTGCAATTGCAACAGACATTACGCGTTCTGATGGCCTAACTGACTGAAAATGCACAATCTCTGTTTCGTTAAAACCTGGCATGCTTTTCGCTTACGCCTATATAACCAAATAGAAAGTAATGAATGAACGTTTTCTCATAAAGTTATATAGGATAAGCATAATGGCCGATTCTGCGCACGAGAGCATAAATGTCTTCTGGTTCCTGCCGACGCACGGCGATGGCCGTTACCTGGGTACCACAGAAGGCGGACGCCCGGTTGATTTAGCCTATTTACAGCAGGTCGCGCTGGCCGCCGATAATCTGGGCTTTTACGGCGTCCTCATTCCGACAGGCAAAAGCTGTGAGGATTCCTGGCTGGTGGCTTCCGCGCTGGCACCCATGACGCGCCGGTTGCGCTATCTGGTCGCCGTACGGCCAGGGTTGCAGCCACCCACGCTGGCAGCGCGCATGGCTACCACACTGGATCGTCTGTCGGAAGGGCGTTTGCTGATTAATGTGGTCACCGGCGGCGATCCGGTAGAGAACAAAGGCGACGGCATCTTCCTCAACCACAGTGAACGTTATGAAGTAACTCGCGAGTTTCTGGATGTGTATAGCCAGCTGATGCGCGGCGAAAAAGTGGATTATCAGGGCGAGCATATTCAGGTTGAAGGCGCTGAGGTGCTGTTTCCACCGGTGCAGGAAAATGGTCCACCGCTCTACTTTGGTGGCTCATCGGAGGCGGCGATCGACGTGGCGGCGCAGCAGATTGACACCTATCTCACCTGGGGAGAGCCACCGGCGCAGGTAGCAGAAAAACTGGCGGTCGTGCGTGAGCGCGCAGAGTCACGCGGCCGGAAGCTCGAATACGGTATCCGCCTGCATGTGATTGTGCGTGAAACCGAAGAAGAAGCCCGAGCGGCGGCGGATAAACTGATTGCCCATCTGGATGACGACACCATCGCTCAGGCGCAGAAGATTTTTGCCCGCATGGATTCCGCCGGTCAGGCGCGCATGAGTGCGCTGCACAACGGTTCGCGTGATAACCTCTACATTGCGCCGAATCTGTGGGCAGGCGTCGGACTGGTGCGCGGCGGTGCCGGCACCGCGCTGGTGGGCAGCCCGCAGCAGGTCGCTGAACGCATTCGGGAATACCAGGCACTCGGCGTGACTAACTTCATTCTTTCGGGCTATCCGCATCTGGAAGAGGCGCATCGCGTGGCTGAATTACTGCTGCCGCTGTTACCGCTGGCCCACGGTCAGCAGCAGCGCGCCCGTACCATTAACACTGGTCCGTTTGGTGAAACCATCGGCGGCGATAAGCGCCCATCGGCGAAACAGACGAGCGCCAGCTGATGCAGGAGAAGGCGATGGCAACAGCGCACATTATTATTGTCGGCGGGGGCTTCAGCGGCACAGCGCTGGCGATCCACCTCGCCCGCACGTCGCTCGCGCCGCTACTGATTACAGTGGTCGAACCGCGCGCCAGCCTCGGCGCCGGTGTTGCCTATTCCACGCCGGAACCGGCACACCGCATCAACGTGCCGGCTGCGCGTATGCAGCTCAGCGGAGAAGAGCAGGGCGCCTTTGATCGCTGGTATCGTCAGCAACCGGAATGCTCACTGGATTCAGCAGCACACTGCGCCGGTGGCGCGGTGTATCCGCAGCGTGCGCTGTTTGGCCGCTACCTGGCGCAGCAGTTTGCCGCCGCTGCTGAGGCGCATCCGCATGTCACTCTGCGTCACGTCCAGGCGCGTGCGCTGGCGTGGGAAGGGCAACAACTGCTGTTGAGTAACGGTGAAACCCTGACTGGCGACATCCTGGCGCTGGCGATCAGCCATCCACCGCCGTCGCTGCCACGCATGCTACAACCGTTTGCCGACCATCCGGCGCTGATTGCCAACCCGTGGCAGCCAGGCGTGCTGGATAACGTTGAGCCTGACGCATCGGTGGCGATTGTCGGCACCGGCCTGAGCATGGCTGATGTGGTGGCTTCGCTGGCGACGCGTCAGCATCAGGGGCCGCTGCTGGCGTTCTCACGGCGCGGACAACTGTCACGCGCCAATCTCAGCGGCGAATGGCCGGAGTGGACGCTGGCCGCGCAATCTCAGCCCAGCGCGCGTCACTGGCTGCGGCATATTCGTGATGAAGTCGCTCGCGCTGCCGCGCAGCAGCTGCCGTGGCAGCGTGTGCTTGATGAGGTGCGTGTGCAGGGACAAGCCATCTGGCAGTCACTCCCGCTGCCTGAACAG
>NZ_VOQX01000161.1:0-5409 GCF_016643525.1 Pantoea sp. Morm
ACATGGTGATAGCCGTGGGCCTGAAAGCGCACAATAACCTGTTCATTCCCCGCCGGCTGGCGCAGTTCCGCCTGCGCCAGGCTGGCGCGTAGTTCACCCAGCCCATCAGGCAAAATTAATGGCTGCGTCAGCGGCTGCCAGGTTAGCGAGTGCTGACTCAGTGAGTGCTGTCGCGGCAGCCAGTAAAGCCGTTCCCGGTAGCGCCGCAGTTCGTGCGCGCCAAAGCGCAGACACGGCTGTGCATCTTCACGGCTGTGCATCACCTCATCGGTAATGCGCTGCAGCGCGTCGCGCGCGGGCATTGCACCACCGCGTTCGCCAATCCAGCGCCGCAGCAGCGCGTGCCGTCGCGCCTCGCTACAGGCCAGCAGCGGCGGAAAATGCAGCGCGCCCTGGGCATCGGTCAGTTGCGCCAGCTGCTCGCTGAGCAGCTCATCCAGCAGTTGCTCCTGCTCACCGCACAGCGCTGCGCTGCGGGCGCTGGCCGCGCTGAAGTGCGGCCAGCGCGCCTGCAGCAGCGGCAGCACCTCCTGGCGCAGGAAATTGCGATCGTAGCGGCGGTCAGCGTTGCTCTCATCGTCAATCCAGTCCAGCTGGTGCCCGACAGCGTAAGCTTCCAGCTGCTGACGGCTGAGGTTGAGCAACGGGCGCAGATGCCAGTGGCCGTTAACCTGCCGCTGCTGCGGCATCGCCGCCAGACCCGCCGGACCGCTACCGCGCTTCAGCGCCAGCAGCAGCGTTTCAGCCTGATCATCAACATGCTGAGCAGTAAGTAAGTACTCACCGGGTTGCAGGTGAGTGAACAGCGCCTGATAGCGCGCCGTGCGTGCCGCTGCTTCGATGCCGCCATCGCGAGCGTCCACCTGCACGCGCAGCACCTCGCAGGGAATGTGCCACTGCTGACACTGCTGCTGGCAGTGCGCCGCCCAGCGATCGGCGTTGGGGCTTAAACCATGATGCACGTGTAATGCGCGCACGCGCAGCTGCGGCTGCTGGCGTTGCCAGCTCACTAACTGATGCAGCAGAACGCTGGAATCGAGCCCGCCGCTGAATGCCAGCACGCAGCGGGCATCGGCTGGCAGCAGCGCAGCAAGATGAGAAAAGGACATGCACGCATTCCGTTGAGGTGAACCGCCGGATTGCGGCTCACTGCGCGCGCTATTTTACGCCTGATACAGCTCCAGCGGCAAACCGTCCGGATCGGGGAAGAAAGTACAGGCTTTACCGGTGAGAGCATCGATGCGGATCGGCTCGCACACCACGCCCTTTTCTGCCAGCGCGGCAACCGATTGTTCGACATCATCCACACAAAACGCCAGATGGCGCAGCCCGCACGCTTCCGGCCCGCTGACGCGCGGCGGCGGCGCAGGAAACGAGAACAGCTCAATGGTATAGACGCCATTAAGGCCAAGATCGCCTTTCCATGAGTCGCGCTCAGCGCGATAGTATTCGCCCAGTAGCTCAAAGCCCAGCACGTCGCAGTAAAACGCCTTACTGCGCTGATAATCGGTGGCAATAATGGCGATGTGGTGGATCTGTTTTATCTGCAGCATAGCGGCTCCGAAAGTATTCTGAGCCGCTTAGCCTACGTGCCCGGCGCGACGCTGAAAAGAGGCAATTATCTGAAGTTAGCGCGCAGGCTCGTCACGCAGCACGCGCACCAGATAGCGACCGTCGTCGGTGAGCGTGGCACCGTGAATATCCGTTTCAAAGCCGGGATAGTGCCGCCCGATGGTGCAGAGCATCAGCAGGAAATCCAGCACCGCCCGGCTCTGTTCGGTAATCATCTCGCCCGGCATCACCAGCGGCACGCCTGGCGGATAAGGCAGGATCATGTTGGCTGAAATCCTCCCGACCAACTCGCGAATGTCCACGGTTTCCACCAGTCCCTGCACCTGCCGCTGAAACGCCTGGTGCGGCGTCATCTTCATCTCCGGCAGAACGTCGAATGCCCGCAGCATCAGACGCGGCAAATCGTGCTGCAGGATCAGCTGGTGAATGCCCTGCGCCAGCGTCTGGATGCGCATGTTACGGTAGAAGTCAGGATCTTCAGCATAGAGATCCGGCAGCATATTTTTTACCCGCAGGTTGAGATCGTAGGCGCGTTTGAACTCCGTCAGTCCGCGCAGCACGCTCATCGCTTTGGTTTTATCGATGCCAATGCTGAACAGGAACAGCAGATTGTACGGCCCGGTCTTTTCCACCACGATGCCACGCTGGTCGAGGAATTTCGCCACCAGCGCGGCCGGAATGCCCTCTTCCGCCATCTGGCCCAGTTCGCTCATGCCCGGCGTGAGAATGGTGACTTTGATGGGATCGAGGTACATATGATCGCGATCGGCGTGGGTAAAGCCGTGCCACGCCTCGTCGCCTGGCTGAATCGGCCAGCATTCGGCTTCATCCACCTGCTCCGGCTGCCAGATATCAAAGAACCAGCCGTCAGACTCTTCGCGCAGCCGCTGGATCTCGCGGCGAAAATGCAGCGCGCGCTCCACCGAGCGATTAATCAGCCGCCGGCCCGGATTACCGCGCAGCATCGCCGCCGCGGTCTCAATCGAAGAGACGATCGCGTAGCTCGGCGAGGTGGTGGTGTGCATCATGTAGGCTTCGTTGAAGGTGTCGTGATCGTAATCGCCCTTGATGTGAATCAGCGACGCCTGTGAGAACGCCGCCAGCAGTTTGTGGGTCGACTGGGTTTCATAGATCACCTTGCCGGGGATGCGCTCGCCGCTCATGCCGCTTTTGCCGCTGTAGATAGGGTGAAAATTGGTGTAAGGCACCCAGGCGGAATCGAAATGGATGGACGGCACGTCCAGCGTCTGTTTGATGTATTGCGTGTTATACAGCAGACCGTCGTAGGTTGAGTTGGTGATCACCGCATGCACCGGCCAGCTGGCGCGCGGGGTATCGTTAACTTTCTGCTGGATGCTGTCGCGGGTGAATTCGCGCTTAGGGATGCCACCCAAAATGCCCAGCGCGTTGCGCGTTGGTTTGAGCCAGATGGGGATGATGTCGCTCATCATCAGCAGATGGGTCAGCGATTTGTGGCAGTTGCGGTCAATCAGCACCGTGCTGCCGGCCGGTGCGGCGTACATTCCGACGATTTTATTCGAGGTCGACGTGCCGTTGGTGACCATATAGCTCTGTTCAGCGCCAAAGGTGCGCGCCACATACTCTTCTGCTTCGAGGTGCGGACCGGTGTGATCGAGCAGCGAGCCCAGTTCGGTGACCGAGATCGAAACATCCGCTTTCAGCGTGTTGGCGCCGAAGAAATCATAGAACAGGCTGCCGACCGGGCTTTTCTGAAACGCTGTGCCGCCCATGTGGCCCGGCGTGCAGAAGGTGTATTTCCCCTCTTTGACGTAGGTGAACAGCGCTTTGGTCAGCGGCGGCATAATTTTGTCGATGTACTCATCGGTGTACTGCCGGATATGCAGTGCGATATCGTCAGCGGCGTTGAGGGCGTATTCGAAGAAGTGCAGCGCCATGCGCATTTCATTAATGCTGACATCCATCTGCGAATGGGTGTTGATGAAGGCATACAGCGGCAGCGATTCGTTGAGCTGATTGATGTCGCTGCATAGCGCCAGGCTGTAGTCGTCCCAGTCAAATATCACTCCGCAGACCCGCGGGTTGTGTTCGATCAGTTTCAGCAGGTCGCTGGCATTGTTGGGATAAACGGTCTGGAAACCCTGCAGCTTCAGCGCCGCGTCCAGTTCGCGAATCGGTTCATCTTTGTAGAACGCGCCGTGCGGTCCCATGATCGCAATAATATTCAATGCTCACCTCCTGTGGTGTTGTCGCACGGAATAAGGATAGCGAAAAGTGGCGGGTGAATGTTCCGGAATAGCGCCGTTATTGGCCTGATGTTTGCCAGCGATGCATCTCAGGTCGCCATGAATGGCGACCCTACAGGATCACTGTCGGTACTTTGTAGGGTGCGCATTAATGCGCACCGGTATAAATGCCGCACCTGCCGGGTAACTGCACTGTTTTATCAGGTCACCAAAAATGGCGACCCTACAGGATCACTGCCGGTTTTTCCCAGGGTGCGCATTGATGCGCACCGGTATAAGTGCCGCACCTGCGGGGTAACTGCGCGGTTTTTATCAGGTCGCCATGAATGGCGACCCTACAGGATCACTGCCGGCTTTTTGTAGGGTGCGCATTAATGCGCACCGGTATAAATGCCGCACCTGCGGGGGACTCAAGCCTGATCGCGGAAAACAGGCATAAAAAAAGCGGACCGGGGTCCGCTTCTGTGAAGGCTCTTCGGCGCTTACGCGTAGCCGTAGCTCATCAGGCGCTGATAGCGGCGGTTGAGCAGCTCTTCCGTGCTCAGCACATCGAGATCGGCCAGATCGGCCAGCAGCTGCTGCTTGAGCGCTGCCGCCATGTCCACCGGATGACGGTGCGCGCCGCCCAGCGGTTCCGGGATGATCGAATCGATCAGCTTCAGCTCTTTCAGACGCCCGGCGGTGATGCCCATCGCTTCTGCGGCGAGTGGCGCTTTGTCGGCGCTCTTCCACAGAATTGACGCACAGCCTTCCGGTGAGATCACCGAATAGGTGCTGTACTGCAGCATATTCACTTTATCGCCAACGCCAATCGCCAGCGCGCCGCCGGAGCCGCCTTCGCCGATCACGGTACAGATCACCGGGATCTTCAAACCGGACATCTCGCGCAGGTTGCGGGCAATCGCTTCAGACTGACCGCGCTCTTCCGCGCCCACGCCCGGATAGGCACCCGGCGTGTCGATGAAGGTGATCAGTGGCATCTTAAAGCGCTCGGCCATCTCCATCAGACGCAGTGCTTTACGGTAGCCCTCGGGTGCTGGCATACCGAAGTTACGCCGGATTTTCTCTTTGGTTTCGCGGCCTTTCTGATGGCCAATGACCATCACCGGACGCCCATCCAGACGAGCGATGCCGCCGACAATGGCTTTATCATCGGCATAGGCGCGGTCACCGGCCAGCTCGTCAAAATCGTCAAACGCATTGCGGACATAGTCCAGCGTATAAGGACGCAGCGGATGGCGCGCCAGCTGCGCAACCTGCCATGCACCCAAATCGGAGAAGATTTTACGGGTCAGCTCGACGCTTTTCTCGCGCAGACGCTGCACTTCTTCATCCAGATTAATATCGTGTTTCTCATCCGAACGACCAATCGATTTCAGCGAGTCGATTTTCGCTTCCAGTTCAGCGATTGGCTGTTCAAAATCCAGGTAATTAAGACTCATAATGTTCCTGTTTTAGTCAAACTCCAGTTCCACCTGCTCCGACCCTACTAACGACCGCAAATCGTTGAGTAAACGATCGCTGGGCGAAATACGCCACGCTGCACCAAAGCGCAGCTTCGCCCGCGCATCTGCTCTCTGATAATAGAGATGCACCGGAATGGTCCCGGAGC